>CANDCB010000108.1 GCA_947383065.1 uncultured Bacillota bacterium
GGCTTATCTTGGACAGGAGCCATATCTAATGATTCGATTTGATTAATTTGGTTATTAGGATTTTTCATAGTATTATTATTTGTTCCTGTTTCCTTTTGGGTCATGTTTTGTCCTAAAACTTTCAAATTAGAGACAGCCATATTCTGATTTTGAATTTGGGTCTTATTTTGATTTTGTGTTTGAGCTTGAGTTTGAGCTTGGGCTTGTGGATTTTGAACTTGTTTTTGCATTTGAATTGGATTTTTGGTTCCAGTTTGTGCTGCAATATTGTTTTTTCCTGCATCAGGTTGAATGACTGTACTCATATTTTAGCCTCTTTCTATTCTAAACTATAATCATATAATTGATTTTGATAATATATTTTTATCCCTTTATAAATCTTTTTATTATAAACGGTTTGAATATATGGTGAAATATAGTTATAACTTTCTCCTTGTTCTCCAACTTCGATTGTAATTATTGGATTGTTTTTATTTATTTCCAAGTCTAAATATTCTAAAAAATCAGTAATATTTATTTTATTTGAAACTTGTAAATAATAGGTCATAACTTTTTTAACGTCTTTTGATTCATTATTTAGAAAATATTTTTCTATATCTATATCTTTAGTTAAAATATTATACACACCATAACTAACAATTTTTTGCTTTAAAGCAACTAATTCTTGATATAATTTTGTACTACTAGCTTTTACATTTTCTCTTAAGAATTTTTCAACGATAGCTTTTTTGTCAACGGAAAACTTCTCATCGATATCCTTTGCTTTTTGTAAAATATCTTCTATTTGATATTCAACAACTTTGTCATCAGCTACTTTTACTATTGTTTCTGATTTATTTATTTCTTCTTTTACTTCTTGTTCTTCTTTATTATTTTCTAATTCTAATAATCTTTTTTCTCTTTCTTCAATAAGTTCATCATATTCTTGTAGCTTTAAAGTAAAATATTCTCTTGTTTGGTTACCAAGTTCCATAACAATTTTTTTTAAAAAGTAGAACATAATACTTGAAAGAACAACTAATATGATAATGACAGCACTAATAAGCCAAAACATTATATAGTTAAAGGATTAAAAAATAGTAAGAAGAAAACAAAGGCAAAAAGGAATAATAAAAACATTGTTGCAACTATTAATATAGTCATAACTGAGTGGACAACATCTGCTTTTGTCTCAGGATTTCTTCCTACAGCTTCAGCCACTTTGGAAGCCATGATTCCTATTCCTATTCCTATTCCTAAAAATGCTAATCCTAGCATAGTTCCTATTGCACCTATTGTTGCAACTAAAATATTTTCCATTTTTATCTCTCCTTTTTCTTTTTAATTTTTATTGATTTATGTATCTAGAAGTTATATCTAAACTTACTGGTTGACCATTGTACATTAAATTTTCTACACGAAGTTCTACAAATTTTTTCAAGTCTTTATAGTTTATAGTACCTACATAACCGTTTTTAGCTTTTTCAATATCAATTACAGCATTAGCTATTCTTTCAAAACTGTTTGTATCATACCCCGTATATAAACTAATATTACCAGCTTCTGCTTGATACTCAGAATCCATCTTTAAATAAAAGTGAATTTGAGTAGCAGTAATCTTTTTAAAACGTAGTTCGTAACTTGGTTTAATTGTTTTTACTTTTACAGTATCATCATTAATTTCTGAGTTTGTTGAATCAATAGAAGAAATAAGTTGATAACCAAAAATTAAAGTATAATCTTTATTTGGTTGTAAACCACTAATAATATAAGAATCTTTTTCCTTATTTAAATATACTTTCGAAGCTTCTCCACTAGCATCTTTAATAATTAGAAATAAAGTTGCATACTCATTATTTGGGTCAAAAACATTATAATTAACTTTAATAGATGTTACTCCAGCTTCGATAGTTCCTAAGGAAACCCAACGTGATAAATAAATTGATGTTCCATCACCATAATTGCCTTTTTGACTAGTATCTATAACGCTATTTGTTAAATTATTAAAATGTTTAACTAGTGTTTTTAGATAATCTTTGTAATAATCGCTTGTGTCTTCGGCAGCTGGAGGAGTTTCTACAGCATTAAAATTGTCATCTCCCCCATTATTGCCACCAGACCCGTTATTTTCTTCTTTTGGATCTTCATATAAATTACTACTGCCAATAATGTTTTTCAAGTCAATTTCTTCTTTACCAATAATTAACTTTTCATGAACGATATCAAAATCATATTGGCTACCTTTTAAAATAATTGGATTTATGGTTTTTTCATTCATTTCATTATTGGCTAAGGTTGCATTTCCTTTTTTGTCCAATTCAATTATCAAATAATCTTTTGCTTGGATACTTCCATCATCAGAAGTAAACTTTTTATCAACCCATAAGTATTTGCGATCAGTTATTTTATAAAAGAATGGTGAATTAGTTCTAATTACTTCTTCTTTTTTTTCGATTTTTTTTACTTCGCCTGAGTTAAGGACTTGATAAAAATTACCGTATAAATACATTTTATAATCTGAAGGATGATAAACGATAGTTGCTTGACCTATTTTATATTTGACTGGCAAACCTTCTTCTAATGTTGTCAAGTAATAATTACTATCATAACTTCTTTGTAGTTTGGTATTATTTTTGGTTTCTATTAGTTGAAAATCATCATTATATACTATACTACCATCAGCGATTTCATATGTTGTTGTATCTATTTTAGCTACATATTTAATCCCGAATAAGAAGATTCCCATAATTATAATTGCTAATAAAGACATAAAGATAAATAGTCTTATATTTTTAACTCCCAATTTTCGCAAATTATCATCCCTCTTTTCTAAATTATAAGTAGTTGTACTGGATAGCTTCTTCGGCTATTACTTGTCCATCTTTTAAGAATTGAACCTGAATTATATAAACACCTTTGCTTCTAATACCAGCTGTTAAAGTAAATGTGTAATAATAAGAAGCCATATCAGTATGTAAAACCGGACTAAAAGTAGTTTCTTTGTCAATTGCATATCCATTACTGCTATATATTGAATATCTTATGCCGTTTATTGTATCTAATTTTGAGCTTCCATAAAATATCAAATTTATATTAGATGGATTATCAACATTAGTTCCAGCATATAAATCACCAATACTTACTCCATCTTCATTAAGAGCTACAGCAGTATAAATTTTTTCTTTTTCTTCTATTGTGGCTGGATCATTTAAGACATTTGTTTTATATAATACTTTTATATGATATTTTTTATTTGATGATAGGTTTCCTAAGTCAAATTGTTGAGTATAATCATTAGTAGAATAATTTTCGTCTAAATAAGTTGATGGTGTAATATCATTATTTTCTTCATCATAAAATCTAACTTGATATGTATCGTCCACTATTACTTTATGTAAATCATATATATTAACCTGAAAATTAATAGTTTCACCGCTACTAGAACGGTTTGCACTAACGCCAATATATGGCTGACTTAATCTCGAAAAATTGTAAGTAGCATCTCGTGTTGACTCAAGAACTATCTTCTCACCATTATATTCAATCCCCGCGCTTATTTCAAAAATATACTTTTCACCTGCTTTAACACCTGATTCTGGTGGGATATTAATTTCTTTTCTCATCTCATAGTCAAATACATTATCTTTTTTTATTTCGATAGGTACTATATGAGTTTCTATATTTCCATCTTTTGTTTCATCTACTTTATATAATGTGTATGAAATATAATCATATCCTAAAATTTCTTTAAGATCATAAGTAACGACTAATTTTTTGTCTTTATAGCTATTAGCACTATAATTTATTTTTATATTACTTATTCCTACTCCTTGTGATGTAGAAAAATTATAGTCATGTTGCTCACGATAATCAACATCATACAATTGTGTTTTCACAAAACTACTACCTTGTTTTATTTCAGCATAAACTTTTAAAATATAATCGGTTTTAGGTTTTAACTTATCTATAAAAATATTGTCTAACTCATCAGTTGTTTTAGTAATAGTTTGAATTAATGCTGCACCACCAGATTCATTAACTTCAAATATTTCTAAATATATCTTATTGTCTTTAATTCTTCCTTGACTATTGCCACGTAAAGTCATTCCTACAGTTGCATTTACTAAAGTTGGTATTATTGTACTTTTGCCATTTTGGTCACGTAAACTAATTCCTGGAATAATTGTATTGAAATTAATACTATCTCGTCCATCATCACTACTTAAAATTAACTCATCTAAATATTTAGGGAATAAGTGTTCATTATTATATGAATAGCCTAATTCATCCAACTCTAAAG
>CANDCB010000109.1 GCA_947383065.1 uncultured Bacillota bacterium
AATTCATCTAATACATTAACTTCATTATGTTCTTCATTCATAATATTCCTCCTACATATATATTGGATATTATTAATAAATTTTATACAACAATCTTTAAAAAATTAATTTTTCAATCTTTTTAATAATATCATTAGAAGAAATACCTACTCGTAAATGAGATAAACTAATCCATTTAAAATCCAAAGATTCAGATTCATCTATCTTAATTTCCTTTTCATCATTTAATACAAAAAGATATCGAAAATCAAAATGCAAATGCTGTGGCAAGTTAAGTCGTTCATTAAAAGGAATTAAATGTGTATCAATATCTATAGGAATAAATTTATTATCTGAAAAACTCTTTATTTCTAAATTATCGAGTCCTGTTTCTTCATAAACTTCTCTTATTGCTGCATCTAAAGATGAACTATCAAAATCATCTATATGACCACCAGGATAAAGATACGTTTTTAAGTCTTTATGATAAATAACTAAAAATTTTTTTAATTTCCTTGAATATACAAATCCACTAGCAACAACATGACCTTCAAAATTATTCCAATCTATAATATTGTTTTCTTTTTGATTTAAAGCTTCTAGTAATCTTTCTTGTCTTTTTAGTTCGTTAGGAAAAATTTTCAAATAACAATCTACTATGTCCTTATAATTCATTTTTTTCTCCTAGCTTCTTAACCTTTATCAACGTTATACCATACTTGAATAATACCATCTTTCTCCTGAACTACTTTATCTAAACTTAACTTTCTTTCTATATATTCACCATCAAATAAGTTTATTCCTTTATTTAAAAGATAAGGGTTATAATTAATTATTATATTATCAACAATATTTTCTTTTAAAAATAAATTATTTATTGTTGCACCTCCTGAAACAAAAATCTTCGTCAAATTCTTTTCATAACATATATTATAAAAACTTTTTATTGAATCACAATAAATCACATTACTAAACTTAGAAATCATTTTATTTTTTGAAAAAATAATTACTAAAGTATTATCTAAATCTTTAATATAATTTTCTCCCCAAGATATAACATTTTTAAAAGTATTATTTCCCCATACCAAACAATCATAACTTTTAAGAAAATCTAACATAATCTGATAATTTCTATCTGCCAAAAAATCTTCATTTCCATTTAAATCCGCAATAAAACCATTTATAGAACAAGCCATTTCTATAGTAATTTGCAAATCATTTTGATGTTCTTTTATACCTTGCTCTTTTAAACCAAGTATTTTATTATCCCATAAGCTAACCTTTTCATCATTTAAGCTTTTAGAAAAAATATAAGTATTCACCCCTTCAGGACCATAAGAATCAATATCATCTGGATTATCATATATTTCTTTAATCATTCCTTTTTTATGATATAATCTATGAGCTTCTAAAAAAGTATCATCCGTATATAACCTTAATGATTTATAGCCTTTTTGACGAGCAAGTTCTTCTGTTTTATCAAATATTATACTACCATACCCTTTATTTCTTTCCTTACTTAAAACTCCAAACCAACCAAGCCATGCTGCATCAGGATATTCATTATATGAATAAATGCCAGTTACTCCAATAGGAGTATCTTTAAAATAAACTAAATAAAAATCTAATTCTTTACGATAAGGATTTTTGGAAATACAGTCTATAAAATTTTTAGTCCCATCTTCTAATGGAAAAATTTCATTTTGTACATCTATAGCTATTTGCAAGTTTTCACGCGTAATTTTTTGAAAATTAATATCATTAGCCATTTTAATTCACCAACCAATCTTATAAATAATAACTTTATTATACACTAGTTAAAACAGATTTAAAATAATTATCATTTATGATAAAATATAAAATTATAAAGGAAAAGAAAATATGGAAAAAGTTCTTTTTGATAATGGTTTTTTTGAATTTATAACAACAGAAGAATCATTTACAATAGATGGAAAAGAAAAAAATGTAAAAAGAAATATTGCAAGAAGACCACCAGGTATCAGAGCTTTAATCATTGATAAAGATAAAAAAAGAATACTATTTTCTAAAGAATTTAGATATGAACTAAATGATTGGGACTTAAGATTACCAGGCGGAAAAGTTTTTGACAGTTTAGAAAGCTACAAAAAATCACTAAAAAAAGATGACGTCTATCTTCATGTAGAAAAAACTGTACCCAAAGAAGTTTTAGAAGAAGTTGGGGTGATTGTTAAAAACCCTAAATTAATTAAAGTTTCAAAAGATGGCGCTGGCGTTATTTGGGATTTATATTATTTTGAAATTACTGATTACGAAATTAGTGATGAAGGCCCACATTTAGAAGAAGATGAAGTAATTAACGGCTTTGTCTGGAAAACATTCGACGAAATAATAAATTTATGTAAAGAAAATAAAATACATGAAGATCGTACCGTTGGTGTTCTATTAACATACATCCTAAATAATAAATAATAAAATTTATTTAATCCGTAAATTTAAAAAGTTTAGAATTAATTTTATCATAATATTTAACCATTTTTATTATGATTATAAAATTCTAAACTTTTTAATTGGCATTAAGCTTAATTTTATCTACAACTAAATAAACAGTAATTAAAAAAGCACTAATTATAATAAACAAATAAAAACTTATACCACGAGAAATAATCATTGCACTACTTAACAAATTAACAGGAAAAAAGACTTTAAATAACATCATAAAACCACCTTCTGAGACACCCATTGCTCCTGGAAAAGGTAAAGATGAGACAGAAATATATAAAACAGCTTCCATAAAAATGAATGTTAAAAAATTTATTTCATTTAGCCCAAAAGATAAATAAACAAAATAAGGAATACTATGATATAAAATCATTTGTATAGCCGAGGTTAACAAAATCTTTAAAATTAAACCTTTATTATTTTTTAAATATATTGAACAATTATGATATTCATCAATATTAAGTTTTATTTTTTCCTCTACTTCTAAAACTTTAGGAAAATGCAAAAATATCAATATTTTTATAATAAAATTAGTCACTTTTAAAGCAAATTTCTTAGAGAAAATCATAATTAATAAAACTAAAAATATTATAATATTAATTGTTAAACCAACAGCTAATAAATACTTTATATTTCCAATACTATTTACTAAAATATCATAGTTATAAACAAAACCAATTATAGCTATTAGACAAGAAATAAATTGAAAACTAGAAAGTTCAACTAGTAAAGCCAACGTTGATTTAGAAATAGGTAACTTATCTTTTGTCATAAAATATAACTGTGCTGGGTCTCCACCACTAGCTGAAGGTGTTACAGAACTAAAGAAAAAACCTACTAAAGCATATTTAAAAGATTGTATATAACTTATATTACATTCTAAATTTTTTAAAACTCTTTTTATATTTATACCTTCACAAGCTATAAATATAAACATCGCTATTATCGCCAACAATATAAAAAAAGGATTCACATTTTTTATATTACTAATAATTTCTGAAAAACTATTTTTTTTAAAAATAATACTAAAAGTAATAATAGCTAAAACTATAAATAATATAATATTAGCTAATCTTTTTATTTTTCTATTTTTCATACTTATCTACCGTCTCAAACTTATAGCCTTTTCTTAATAAAATAGGAATCACTTTATCCAAAGCTTTTATAGTCCTTAAAGGAGCGTCATCTTTTCCACGTCCATCATGCAAACAAATTATATCATTTCCTTGAATACGTTTAAGAAGTTTTATCTCTATTTCAAAAGTAGATGTTTTAGCCAACCAATCTTCAGCCATTACATTCCATAAAACTAACTTAAGATTATGTTTTTTTAAATTGTAAAGACTTACTAAATTTAAATCTCCCCATGGTGGACGATAATATTTTATATCATGCCCTAAATCATTCATAATCAAAAGACTTTTTTCAAAATCTCTATTTGTCTTAACAGGAGACATTAAATAAGCATTACTATGGTTTAAAGAATGTAATCCAATAAGATGTCCTTCGGCATGAATTCTTTTTATAGTAGAGGAAAAAGTAAAAGCACTATTTGCAACACAAAAAAAGCTCGCCCTTACATCATATTTTTTCAATATATCAAGTAACTCATTTGTAAACTTACTAGGTCCATCATCAAAAGTCAAATATAAAGTTTTTCCACTTTTAATGCGATTTTTACGATACTTATTTTTAAAATAAGATGTTGGTAATAAAGCATATATTATATATATAAAAACCAATATAAAGATAACTATTACATACCACATTTTACTTCCTCATCTCTATAAATAGT
>CANDCB010000110.1 GCA_947383065.1 uncultured Bacillota bacterium
GTTGTTTCGATTATAATACCAGCCTATAATGCTTCTAATACGATTGATAGATGTCTAAAAAGTGTTTTAAATCAAACTTTAAAAAATATAGAAGTGATTGTGATAAATGACTGTAGTAAAGATAATACTTTAGAAATTTTAAAAAGTTATAAGAATATTGTTTTGATAAATAATGAGAAAAACTTGGGCCCAGCAGCGTCTAGGAATAAGGGACTTGATATTGCTAAAGGAAAGTATATTGGTTTTGTTGATAGTGATGATTATGTGGCTCCTAATATGTATGAGATAATGGCTTCTAAAATGAGTGCAGAAGTTGATTTGGTAGCTTGTTCAAGAATTAACGTTACAAAAAATGGGGTGGAACCAATTATAAATAAAAATAAGGATACAGATGCTAAAGCATTTAGTAAAACCTCTAATTATAATTGTGATAAATTGTTTAAAAAAGCAATAATTGATGAATACAATTTACGTTTACCAGAAAAATATTCTTATGCTGAGGACTTTGCTTTTGGAATTAGATATAAATATTATGCTAATAAAATGTGTATATTAGATGAACCATTATATTATTATCTTGCTGATAGTGAAAATTCAATTACAAATAGTTATAAAAATAATTTATTAGATATAATTCGAGTTTTAGAAGAAATGTTAATTTTTTTTAGGGAAAATGATGCTTTTTATAAGTATGAAAAAGAATTGATAGAATTAAGTGCTGGTTTTTATGTTCGCCGGATAAGAGAATTTAAAAAATTTAGGGATAAAAAATTACAGAGGAAATTTGTTAAGGAATTTCTTGAATATTTTAAGAAAAATTTCAAAAAATATAAACATCAGGTTAATGGATTTAAAACGAAATATTATCGTTTTTATAGGTCGTCTTATTTTATGATGCTTATATATATTGAAATACAACAACTAAGGAGGATGAAGTAATGAAGAAAAATTTTAAGTTTTCAGTAATAATACCTATATATAATGTTGAAGAATATCTTGAAGAAACTATAAATTCAGTAATTAATCAAACTATTGGATTTGAAGAAAATATTCAACTTATTTTAATAAATGATGGTTCTCCTGATAATTCAGAAGAAATATGTTTAAAATATAAGGAATTATACCCTGATAATGTTATTTATTATAAGCAAAAAAATAGTGGGGTATCAAGCGCACGAAATAAAGGGATTGAATTGGCTATTGGAGAATTTTCAAACTTTTTAGATAGTGATGATTTGTGGTCTTTAGATGCTTTTGATGAAATGTATAATAATTATCTTAAACATCCTGAAGTTACTTTGTTTAGTTGTCAAATGAAATTTTTTGATGCTCGTCAAGGTAATCATCATTTAAATTATAAATACATTGAAAATAAAATAGTAAATATTTTAGAGGAGTGGGAATATCCGCAGCTTAGTTCTAGTTCAATATTTATAAAAACTTCTGTTTTAAAAAAATATAAGTACGATAAAACTATTAAGTTTTCTGAAGATAATAAATTTATTAATGAAATAATTTTTGATGAACAAAAAATAATGATGCTGAAAAAACCAATTTATTATTATCGTAAACGTGTTGCAGGTAATTCGGCGATTCAAAGCCAAACAACAAATTTAGATTGGTATCTTGTTACGCCAGAAAAAGTTTATAAATATTTGTGTGATTTATCTAATAAAAAGTTTGGTAGAGTTATTGAATATGTACAATATTTAATTTGTTATGAAATTAAATGGCGTTTGATTTTTAATAAAAAAGCAAATATAACTGCTCAAGAACGTGAGAAGTATTCTAATATTTTGACTGAGTTGATTAAATTTATTAGCGAGCCAATTATTTTAAATAATCGTCATTTAAATTTATCAGCTAAAATATTTTTATTAGAATTACAAGAAAATAAAAGTATTGTCAAAGAAATATCTTATAGCAACGATTCTGTTTTCTTTCGTGGTTTAGAAATGAAGAAAAAAACATTGGGTCATGTGCTAATTGATCAAATATATATTAGAAAAAATAAATTTATTTTATATGGTAAGTTAGATCAAAAATTTGTTGCGAAAAAAGCTTTTAAAATAAAAAATGGACAACAAAATGTTAAAATTAATTATTATGAGTTAACGAATGATCATAATGAGGAAGCTTTTAATGGAAATTGCTTGCATGATTATGTTGGTATAAATATAGAAATTTCAATTGATCAGTTAGAATCTTTAGAGTTCTATTATGAAGATGAATATTTGGTTCCAAGATTTAAAAGAAGTAGTATTTTTACTGAATATTTGGTTAGAAGTTATCATCATATTGATAAAAAAAATACAATTGTTTTAAAAAATAATATTTTATATAAAGAAAAAAGAAATATTATTAAATCTTTTTATTATGAGTTGAGAAATGAACTAAATTTGTTGAAAAGAAGACGATTTAAAGCATTATATGTTAGATTTGTTACAAAAATGGCTCGTATTCTTAAGAGAAAAGAACTATGGTTTATTTCTGATAGAGTAAATAAAGCTGATGATAATGGGGAACATTTTTTCAAATATATGATTGAAAATCATCCTGATAAAAATGTTTATTATGTATTGTCTAAAGATAGTTCTGATTATGAAAGAATGTCTAAAATAGGAAAAGTTATTGATCCTAATACTACTAAATATAAAGTTTTATTTCATCGTGCTGATTATATTGTTTCTTCTCATGCTGAAAATTATATTTTTAATCCATTAGGTAATGGGGGGAAATATATACAAGATCAATATAATTTTAAATATATATTTTTACAACATGGTATTATTAAAGACGATTTAAGTCCATGGTTAAATGTTAACACAAAAAAAATGGATATGTTTGTAACTTCATGTACACCAGAATATCAGTCTTTACTTGATTGCAAATATTATTTTGGAAAGGATGTTGTTAAATTAACAGGATTACCAAGATATGATGCTTTAATTAATAAACAAAAAAAATATAACTTAAAAAATAATATAATGTTATCTTTAACATGGAGGAATAACTTAGCAAGTATTATTGATCCAAAAACTGGTCAAAGATTATATAATCCTAATTTTAAAGATTCGTCTTATTTTAAATTTTTGAATAGTTTAATGAATGATGAAAGATTATTAAAAGTGTTAAAAGATAAAGGTTATAAAATCAGGTTTATTCCTCATCCTAATGTTTTGTGTCAATTAAAAGATTTTAATAAAAATGATTTCGTTGAAATTGAAGAAAGTGGTATAGATTATCAAAAAGAATTTTGCGAGAATAAAATTTTAGTTACAGATTATTCTAGTGTTTTCTTTGATTTTGCTTATCTAAAAAAACCAGTTATTTATTATCAACCAGATCGTGAAGAATTTTTCAAGAATCAGTTATATGATGAAGGTTATTTTGACTATGAAAAAATGGGTTTTGGACCTGTTCATTATGATTATGATAAATTTGTTGATGATTTGATTAGAATGGTTGAAAATGATGGTATTATTGATGGTAAGTATGAAAAAAGAATTAATAATTTCTTTAAATTTCACGATGATAAAAATTGTGAAAGAGTTTATAATGAAATTATTAATTTGGATAAAAAATAAAATATTTTTATATTTTAAATTAAAGAGGGTGAATTTAGATGCAAAGAAAAAAGTTGTCTTTAGTTATTCCATGTTATAACGAGGAAAAAAATATTGCTTTATTTTATAAAGAATGTGAAGATTCATTTAAGAAACAAAAACTGAATGTTGAATTAGTTTTTGTTAATGATGGTTCTAAAGATAATACAATCTGTGAATTGAAGAAGTTAATTAATAAAAAACAATTTGAAATAAAAATTATTAATTTTTCGAGAAACTTTGGTAAAGAAGCAGCGATGTATGCTGGCTTAAAAAATACTACTGGGGATTATGTTGCGATAATTGATGCTGATTTACAACAAAAGCCAGAGCTTATTTTGCCAATGATAAAGGTTTTAGAAGAAAAAGAAGAATATGATTGTGTTTGTTATTATCAAGAAAAGAGAATTGAAGGTAAGTTTTTATCTTTTTTGAAGAAATCTTTTTATAAGGTAATTGAAAAAATGTCAGAAATAAAATTTGTTAATGGTGCTTCTGATTTTAGACTGTTTAGAAGATATGTTGTTGAGGCAATATTATCATTAGAAGAAAAAAATCGTTTTAGTAAAGGTATATTTAGTTG
>CANDCB010000111.1 GCA_947383065.1 uncultured Bacillota bacterium
AAAGGCTTCACAAAAAGATATATATATTGAAGCAGTAAAAACAAATGAAGAAGAAAACTATATCACTTTTAATTTATCTGTAAAAACAAATAATGTATCCCAATTAGAAAATTTTATAAATGATATAAAATCTTTGCCATTTGTTATAGAAGTAGGGAGGACATATAATTAATGAGATGTGTTATTCAAAAAGTTTCCAAATCAAGTGTTACTGTTGATAATAAACTAATAAGTGAAATTGGATTAGGTTTAAATGTCTTAGTAGGATTTACTCATACTGATACAATAGATGATCTTAAATATTGTGTTAAAAAAATAACAAATTTAAGAATATTTGAAGATGAAAATGACGTTATGAATAAAAGCGTAATAGATGTTAAAGGAAGCATTTTATCTATTTCTCAATTTACTTTATATGGTGACACTAAAAAAGGTAACAGGCCATCATATATTAATGCTCTAGGTGGTGAAGCTGCTAAACCCCTTTATCACAAATTTAATGAGTTATTAAATGAAATAGTACCTACATTTAGCGGTATTTTCGGTGCCGATATGAAAGTCATGATATGTAACGACGGCCCAGCAACAATTATTATTGATACAAAAGATAAATAGGGAGAAATAAAATGAAAAATGATGTGAAAAAAACGACATTTTTAGTACTTATTATATTGACATTTTTATTCTTAAGTTTATTGATATTTAATATTAATAATGATTCCAAAGAAAATAATGTTACAAGTGAATTAGAAGAAAGTGACCCTTTAGTAAGTAAGGCTTTAAAAGATATAGATAAATTATCTCAAATAATAAATGCTAATATAAAAAACGAAGATTTATCTTCCTTAGATATAATAAAATTTGCTTTTGCCAATATTGAAGAAAAAGATTTCAAAACTACTAAAGTAAAATCCAAAAACATTAGTTGTACAGTCGGTGAAAATATTTCTTTTTATGCTGATACCAAATATTGCAATATTAAAATAATAAGTAATGATTACATTAAAAACATAGAAAAATCTTTCTTTAATCAAAATATAATTAGTACTTTCCCTGAAATAGAATATAATAATCTCTATTGTAAAAACGATAATAAAAATTATTATTGTATGGGCGATTACCAAGAAAACAACTTACTTACATATAAAAAATTTGTTACCTCTTACATTGAAGACGAAGAATTAATTATTTATCTATATCATTTAAATATTGATTTAGATGATCAAAATAGATGTCTTAAATATTTTAACGAAGATTATTGTAAAAATTACAATAATCAAGAAAAACCTGAAATAAATGACTATATAATAAAAAAAGATGGTGTTTTATATAAACATATTTTCACTTCTATTAATGATAATTATTTATGGAAAGAAAGCCATTTTGTTCAAGAATAAAAATTTATAAGTTTTAGTAAAGGATGATTTTATGTATACAGAACCACCAAAAATGTCTAAAAGTAAAAAAATAGAATTATTAGGATTAATTATTATTATGATTTGGCTATTACTTTTTATTTTTAACTATGTTAGATTTACTCAAAGTAAAAGTCTAATACTAGCTATCCATGTCATTGATGATTCATATGAAGACGGGTATGTATCTGAATATATTGGTTTAGGTTACATCTATCGCCAATATCAACGAAATGCCATTGCCCGTGAGGAATTTGTCCCTTTTTGGGTAGGTAGAGAAAATCCAGAAAGCAAAGATGCATTACCTAAAGCTTTAAAAGGTTATGAAGTTCCTGAAAATCCAGCTGCGCATAATAAATTCAGGGGACTACTTTACTTTTTTGACTTTAGGAAAGATGTGTTAGGAACTTACAAATGTCTAAACTCTAATGTTGATTGTGAAATAGCTACTAATGGCATAGATACATATAACACCAAAAATAAAGACCCTTTAACCAAATTAGAAAAAGAATTCCCAATTGCCAATATTCATGATAAATATGCTTTTGTTGATGATTCATATAATCAAGAAAGTACCTATGGTGACCCATCTTATACTAGAACTATATTTCTATATCGTTTCTTAGAAGAAGATCCTGAAATCATTGCTCGTTTTGCTGATGTTAAAGGAAGTATTTATGATGAAAACTTAGAAGCTTATTTAGGCGATAATTCAAAATATATCGTTAATAGCTATGACAAAAATAAATGGGGAATAGTTAATATTACTGAAAATGGAACAATTGAAGAAATATTGCCATATGAATACGAATCAATTACTTATGATGAAGATACAAAATTTTATATTCTGTGTAAAGAAGGAAAATGGACTATTTATGATTTAAATAATAATAAAACTGTATCTAATGAAGCAGATATTCCAATATACGATGTGTGGCGTAATAACAATTTAACTTATTATTATAAAACAGGTAAAGATAGAACTATTGGTAATAATTCTTTTATCGATTATAAAATATATCGTATAGACGGAAAAGAATTTTTAAATATCGATAAAACCATTGAAATTATCGAAAGACCAAACTGTATAATTTACCTTACTCAAAATGAAAGTGCCTTGCATTTTTTAGATTATAGTGGCGAAGAACGTTATAAAATAAACTTAGCCTTTTTTGAATTAGAACATACTTACTTAAACAACCCAGCTTTTGAAATTGAATATGAAAAAAACGGCATAATGGTTTTTAAAGTTTATAAGGGACGTGATAAATCATTTTCTTATGATACCGTTTCAGTTAATACTGAGCATTGGGACTATAACTAATTATTAAAAAATTTATATAAAAGAGATATTAATACAAAATATTTGACTATAATAATAAAAAATAGTAAAATTAAATTACATTTTCTTATAGAAAGACGAGTAATATATTTGAAATTTCAAAGAGAGAGACTAGAAGCTGCGAATGTCTTAAGGGATAATATATGAAAAACAACTTTCTAAAAAGTAAGAACGCATTAAATGCGATAACATTAAATATGAGAGTACCTAAGTAAAGTAAGGTGGCACCGCGGAATTTTTTCGTCCTTACAAATAGGTACTTTTTTTAAAGGAGGAAATATGATAACTAAAGATATAAATACAGTAGATACATATAAGAAAGATATGCTAAATAGACAATATATTAATCAAGTAATCGACGAAGTTATGAAACGCTATAATTACGAACAAATAAAAACATCTATTTCATCATCTGAAAAAGAAACTATAAAAAATGCCAAAAAGCCGATTAATACCAAAAACGATAAACAAAACATTTTATACGATAATAATTTTCAAAATCTAATTGAAATATCCCAAGATTGTATCAAAAATAACCCAAAATTATCTTTAAATGAACCAGTAAAATACTACTATAATAACCTCACATATCAAAACTATAAAGATAGTCTTTGCGAATTAACTCAATTTGGGGGATTAATATTAAATGGTAATGAAACTATTATTGATGCCGAATTAATTAGTCTAGCTTTTAACTTACTTAAAATATTAGGTTTTAAATCTCTTAAAGTTAAGATTAATAATCTAGGTAATAAAAAGACTCATACTACCTATTTAAACGCTTTAGAAGAATTTGAAAATCAAGATAAATCAGATAATCAAATCCCACTGTTGACTGACTTTTTAATTGAAGAAGACAAAAACCGCTTTTTGGACGTTGAAAATTATCTCGATGTATTAGATATTTCATATGAAAATGATGACAAAATAACTAGTAACCTAAAAGAATGTTGTTATACTATTTTCGAAATTATTACTACTAATGATGGTCAAGATACTGTATTAACTAGAGGTAGCAGATATGAATTAACAGAAAATAAAAATAACCTTACATGCATAGGTTTTAATTGCATAATAGAAAACATTCTTACATCTTTAGAAAAAGAAGATATAAATCTTCCAATCAACAACGAATTAGATATTTATGTTGCTTATAATAACAAAACAGAAAAAGAATATGCTTTAGCTTTAACACAAGATTTACGAATAAATGGCTTTAAAGTAGAAATGACTCTTAATGAAACTAATTTAGAAAAACAATTAGATAAAGCTTATCAATTAAATGCTAAATTTACAATAATTCTAAAAGATGAAGATTTAGTAGCTGGCTTAATACAAGTTAA
Organism: uncultured Bacillota bacterium; assembly: GCA_947383065.1. The sequence goes on from CANDCB010000111.1 coordinate 4,101, forward strand.
AGATAACTTAACAAATGAAATAACATCTATTAAAGAGATCGGAAGAGCACACGTCTGAACTCCAGTCACGGTACCTTATCT
>CANDCB010000112.1 GCA_947383065.1 uncultured Bacillota bacterium
CCATCCCTAGTTAAAATAACATTAACACCTTGTTTTATTAATTCTTCCTTTAACTTTAAAACAATACTAAGATTAATATCACTTTCATAAACATCTTCTGCCGAAGTACCTTTATCCTTCCCTCCATGACCACAATCTAAAATTATAACTTTTCCTATTAAAACATTATCTAGCTCTTTACTAGAAACAATATCAATTGTTAATAACAATAAACTTATCAACATAAAAATAAAATATTTTCTCATACTAAAATTTATTCTAATAAAAATAAAAAAAGAATACTTTTTATTAAATTTAGTATTCTTTTTTAAAAGCTATTCTTTTACTAATTCTGTTTTTTCATAATAATAATTTAATTTATCTTTTGTTTTAAAAGTATGTTTAAAAGTTAAATTATCAGCATTTTTTAATTCAAAATAATGATTTGTACTATCTACTGAATGTAAATAATAATTATCATATGTACTATCACTATTCACAATATTACTTCTCTTATCTATTAAATATCCTTTCTCATAGATAAATATTGTCCCATCTTCTTCTCTCATAACCTTTTGTATTGTAAACTTGCTTTCAATCTCTCCAGTTATAGCATTTTCATTTAAGACATTGCCACACATATATGTTACATTATCATTAGTATCTATAACACACTTCTTACCATCATTTAATAAAATCTCTCCCCCCATTTCAAGGGTCTCACTATTAAATATCTTTTTATTAACATCTAAAAATACATCTCTTTTTATTCTAAGAATTGAACATGTCGTACTTACATCATCAGCATTCTCTAAAACATCCACTAAAAAACCAAAATCACATACTGAATTTATCGTTTCAACTGCAACTAATTTATCATTTGTTCCTAATTTATTATTTTCTATATATTTATAAATAAATGATAATTTAGTTTTATTATCAAAATTAGCTGCCTCTACTCCCTTAGAATTATAAAATAACGAGTCTTTATTAAGCATTAAATAAAGTAAATTTACTAATTCTTTAGTTTGCTGTGAATCTGTTATATCTTCTGGCCATTCATCTTTTTTAGTTTCCTGTTCTTCTACTTCATCATTTTCTTTACTTTCCAAATACTTAGTAGTTCCATAAACACCTATTCCTATTCCCATCGCTAAAAATAAAACAAAAATCACAATATTACGCCAAACATGACTATTTTTCTTATGTGTTATTTCTTCATTTACTTTATTATCCACAAGAAACACTTCCCTATCTTTAATAATTATAAAAAAAATAACATCATATATCAACAAATAATAATAAAATTAAACCATTAAACAATTATTTTACAAATAACCCAAATATATAAATAACAAAAAACTATTTTAAAAATTTTAAAATAGTTCCTTGTGCAGCAAGTATATCTTTTTCATCTTCATATTTTATATAAGCCTCAATTGCAGCTCTAAAATCCATATTCATAATATTAATACCATGATTCTTAGCTTCTTCATCTTCCAAAACAAATTCTAATCCATAGCCTACCAAATTCCCATAAACATCAACAGATAAATCCCCACATAATGTATCATCAACAAAGAAAAGCTTCATCCCTTTAGATTTAACTTCCCCATAACTTGTTCTTGTAACATATGGAAATTTAACTAATCTATTAATTTCATCAAGTCTCTCTTGAGTTAAAGACTTAGTTCTTCCACTAAATAATAACAATTGGTTACAATACGCTTCATCTTCACTAGCATACTTTTTTATATCAACATGTTCTCTAAGTAAAGAAAATGTATTTTCTCTTTTATTTAACAATCCCAATCTTTCTAACTCTAATAAATGAAATATATCATCAGACATTTTTAAATTTAAATATGAAATACTATTTAATTCTTTTATAATTCTTAAAACACGTGCACTATAAATAGTCCCATTTGTTATTAAAGTTATTTTTCCAACTTTAATATTTTTCTTTTTTATTAATTCAATAATTTTTTCTAATTGTTGTACAGCAATTAATGGTTCACCACCAGTTAAAAGTAAAGTTCCAATTCCTCTAACATTATTAAATATTTTTTCTATAACTTCCAAATCCATATTAACAGCTTGGGCATCTCCTCTTAAACAATGCTCACAAGCTAAAGTACAATTCCTAGTCACCTCTAACCCAATTGATACAATATACATAAATTTCCCCCCATTAATATTTCATAAAGTTCACTTAGTTTATCATAAGATAATTAAAGAGTAAAATTATAATCAAAAACCTATAAAAATTTCTTCAAAATTACTTTTATTTTTATTAATTTATCTTTTCAAAAAGAACATACTTTTCTTTCATTGAAATTTTTTTAACTTCATAACCATAATCTTTTAATTCATTTTTATATTTCAAAAAAGAATGATCTATCATAAATCCCAAAATATTATAAATTTCATCATAGGATAATTTATAACTTGATTTCTTATTATCATATATATATTTCCATAATGGACTATACTTACTCATATATATCTCCCTATTCTATTTTTTAATAACTATAAATCTAACTCCATTTTAACATGCTCAACACCTTCTTCTAAAAATTCACCTGAAGTTTTAATAAAGCCAAATTTTTCATAAAAACCTATAGCATGTTTTTGCGCATTCATAATTATCTTTTTACATTTCATTTTCATTTTTATTATTTCTAAACTTTGCTTTAATAAAGCAAATCCAACTCCATTACCATGTTTTAAAGTTAATACACGTCCTACTTTGACAACACCATCACTATAATAAAATGCTCTTAAATAAGCAATTACTCGATTATCTTCCATAAAAAAGCAATGTAAACTATCATAATCAATATTATCCATATCTTGATAATTTATATTTTGCTCCATAATAAATATTTCTGCACGTGACTTTAAAATTTCATACAATTCTTTCGTTGTTAATTCACTAAATTTTTTAGCAATTAAATTCACATTTTCATCTCCATAACCACTTATTTATTATATCATTAAATACCATATAAAAAAGTCCATACGGACTTTCCAATACTTTGAAACTTGTAAATATTAACGTTTACTAAATTGTGGAGCACGACGTGCTTTTTTAAGACCTGGTTTTTTACGTTCTTTAGTTCTTGGATCTCTTGTAACAAATCCAGCAGTTTTAAGAGTTTTACGATAAGCATCTTCTCTACTTTGATCAGCATCAGCATCAAAAGCTAATAAAGCACGAGTAATACCTAATCTAATTGCACCAGTTTGACCAGAGAATCCTCCGCCTTTAACTGTTACATCAATATCAAATTTTTCTTCATTTCCAGTTGCTACTAATGGTTGTTTTAAATCCATTACTAATACTGCAAAAGGCATATATTCATTAACATCTCTACCATTAACTGTAATCTTACCTTTTCCAGCTGTCATTCTAACTTGTGCAACAGAACGTTTTCTACGCCCAGTAGCTGTCCAAACTTGTTTAGCCATAATTTAAAACCTCCTAATTAACTTTCATTTCGATTGGTTTTTGAGCTTCATGATTATGTGAAGGACCAGCATAGACAAATAATTTCTTGCCCATTGTTCTTCCTAATCTTCCTTTAGGTAACATACCTTTAACAGCTCTTTCAATCATTTCTTCTGGATATTTTTCAATCATTGTTTTAGCATTTCTTTCTCTTAATCCACCAACGTAACCACTATGATTATAATATTTCTTATCTTCTAATTTATTACCAGTTAACTTAACCTTAGAAGCATTCACTACTATAACATAATCTCCACAATCTACATGAGGTGTAAATGTAGCTTTATGTTTACCTTTTAAAACTACAGCAACTTTAGTAGCTAATCTACCTAAAGTAACACCTTCTGCATCAATAACATACCATTTACGTTCAACAGTTTCTTTCTTTTGCATAAATGTATTCATATCATATTTCCTTTCACTGTTTTCATTTGCTTTGCTTTCCCAAGGCGCACAAAATCCAACAAATAAAATGTACCAGTTAAAATTATAGGAGAATATTACCTAAAAGTCAAACAAAATATTAAAATTATTTCCCTTTTTGACAAGATTTATCAAACTTTCATCTATTTTAAAAGATTATTGACGCTTTTCCCATAATTTCCTTATAAATTTAATTGATAAAGTTGACAAAATAAAACCTATTACAGGAACTAAACTATTAAAAATTATATTATCAA
>CANDCB010000113.1 GCA_947383065.1 uncultured Bacillota bacterium
ATTTAGTTGGATATCAAGAGAAGCAAGTTGTTAGTTATATTAGGAAATTATATAAAGAATTTAAAAATTTACCATATGAGCATGGGGCAACAATTGGTTATAGTATGATTTTAAATGATATGAAAACAATAGAAGATGCAATAAATGAGTCTGTTGATGATATGAAAAATAAAAAGGAAGAATCGGTTGAGGATTAAAAATGAAAAAGAGAAGTAAAAAGAACTTCTTTCAAAGGTTTTGGGAGGCTTTTTGGCGACCAGAGATGTTGATATTGCCTGGACAAATAGCCTTTTTCCTTTTCCTATCGTTAGTACCTACTATAACTTTAATTGGGTATGCTTGTTCTTATATAAATATATCTAATGATTTGGTACAAAATTTAATAACAAATGTTTTAAGTCAAGATGTAGCATTATTGGTTACACCGATTATTACGTCTACTAAAATAACACCAACATTTTTTATAACATTAGGAGTTGGATATTTTATAGCTAGTAATGGTATGGCTTCAATAATAGTAGCATCAAATACGATATATGGGATAAAGGATTCAGGATTTTTTAAAAGAAGATTAAAAGCTATTATTATGGAATTAGTAATCGTAATATTGTTTCTATTTATTATTGTTGTTCCATTATTAAGTGGAAGTATAATAGAATTATTACATTATTTTAATATGGATGCAGAGACGACTTCAATTATTGCAAAAGCCTTAAATTTATTAGATGGTCCACTTTCTTGGTTAATTATATTTTTCTTTATTAAGACGATATATACAATGGCTCCAGATAAAAAGATGCCTAGTAGAAATGTAAATGGTGGTGCTATATTTACCACAGTTACATGGATAGGAGTTACCGCAATTTATTCTTATTATATTGCTAATTATGCTAATTATTCTTTATTTTATGGAAGTTTAGCTAATATTGTAATATTAATGTTGTGGGTTTATTTGTTATCGTATACTTTTGTAATAGGTATGGCTATGAATTATCATGAAGAATTAGAAAAAACGGGAGTTATGGAGATTACTAAGTTGATTGAAGAATCAGCTAATAGTGCTCCGGTAATGGAAGAAAAAGAAAATAAAAATAAAGGTTTGAATTTATTTAGTGGAAAAGAATCTGGCAAAAATAACTTGGAAGAAGTTTCTAGTAATGATGATAACATTAGTAAAGAATTAGAAGCGGATTTAAAGGAAGAAAAGCAAAAGAAATCTTCTAAAACTAAAAGTAAAGAAGTTAAGGTACAAGTTAATTTGGCAGATGAGACAAATAAGCAAATAAGTCAGACTAAGAAAAAAAATAGTGAGAATTTAAATGAAATAAAAAAAGAAGATGCAATTAAAAAGAAAGTAACAAGTAAAAAAAAGGAAAAAGCTGATACGGAAAAGTAAAGGCTTTTTTTAATTGTTTTAGAATGTTTTGTTCTTTTTCTTAAATAAATAATTTGTTATAATAAAAAATATGGTTAAATAAAACATAAGAAAGAGGATTTGGTAATGGAAGAAGTAATTAAGTATTTAGTAGCTACTTTAGGTTTAAAAGAGCAACAGATAAATGAAGTTTTAGCATTGTTACAAGAAGGAGCAACTATTCCTTTTATAGCAAGATATAGAAAAGATAGAACAGGTAATTTGGATGAAGATCAGATTAGAGCTATTGAAGAACAATATAAATATCAAGAGAATTTATTAACAAGGAAAGAAGATGTTATTAGGTTAATTGATGAAAAGGGGATGCTTACTCCAGAAATTAAAGATAATGTTATGAAATGTGTAAAATTAGCTGAAGTAGAAGATATTTATAGACCTTATAAGGAAAAGAAGAAGACAAAAGCTAGTGAAGCAATTAAAAATGGTTTAGAACCTTTAGCTAAGATGATAATGGCTTTTCCTGTTACTGGTTCCTTAGAAGATATGGCTAAAAAGTATGTATCTAAAGATATTAAAGATACTTTAGCGGCAATAGAAGGAGCAAGTTATATAATTGCTGAATGGATAAGTGATAATGCTTATTATCGTAAATGGATTAGATATAATGTTTATAACAATGCTAATATTGTTTCTAAATTAAAAAAGGGGGCTTTGGATGAGACAAAATTATATGAGATGTATTATGAATTTAGTGATCGAGTTAAGTATATTAAGCATTATCGAGTTTTGGCTTTGAATAGGGGAGAAAAAGAGAAGGTTCTTAATGTATCTATAGATATGGATGTTGAAGCTATTCAAAAATATTTAGAGAGTAAAGTAATAAAAAATGATAAATCATTTGTTGTTGATTTAGTTAGAGATAGTATAAAAGATTCACTTAAAAGACTTATTTTACCTAGTATTGAAAGAGAAATTAGGAGTGAATTAACCGAAAAGTCAGAAACATTAGCTATAGAAACATTTGGGGTGAATTTAGAACATTTATTGTTAACAAGACCTATAAAAGGTATGGTGGTTTTAGGTTTTGATCCGGGATATGTTAATGGTTGTAAATTAGCAGTTATAGATCAAAACGGTAATTATTTAGATTCAACAGTAATAAAACCTTTTTTAAATGGTGCTAATCAAGATAAGTATATTGCGCAAAGTAAAATTATCGTGAAGAATTTAATTGAAAAGTATAAAGTAGATATAATATCTATTGGAAATGGGACAGCATCTCGTGAATCAGAAAAATTTTGTGCAGAAATGATTAAAGAGTATAATTTAAATTGTAAATATGTAATTACTTCTGAAGCTGGGGCTTCAATATACAGTGCTTCCAAATTAGCGATAGAAGAATTCCCAGACTTAGCTGTAGAAAAACGTAGTGCAGTTTCAATAGGAAGAAGATTACAAGATCCTTTATCAGAACTTGTTAAGATTGATCCTAAGTCGATTGGGGTTGGGGAATATCAATATGATGTTAATCAGCGTCAGCTTACTGAGGCTTTGGATTTTACAACTTCAAAAGTTGTTAATGCCGTAGGTGTTAATGTCAATACAGCTTCTAAAAGTATATTAAAGTATGTTTCTGGCTTGACAAAAAGTGTTATTGAAAATATATATAAATATAAAGAAACTACGAAATTTAAGTCAAGAGATGAATTAAAGAAAATTAAAGGTATGAGTGCTAAAGTTTATGAACAATCAATTGGTTTTTTACGTATTCCTGATGGAATAAATCCTTTAGATAAGACAGGAATACATCCAGAAAGTTATGATATTGCTAATGCACTATTAAATAAATTAAATTTAAGAATTGATGAAATAAATAGTGAAGAATTTAAAGAAGTACTAAATAAACAAAATGTTGATAATCTTGCTAAAGAGTTAAATACAGATATTTATACATTAACAGATATTATTAATGAACTATTAAACCCTGGTTTAGATCCACGTGAAAAACTAGAAGCTCCAGTTTTAAAAAGTGATGTTTTACATCTTGAAGATTTAAAAGTAGGAATGGAATTACAAGGTACAGTACGTAATGTAGCATCTTTTGGAGCATTTGTGGATATTGGTCTTCATGATGATGGATTGATACATATAAGCAAAATGAGTAAATCATTTGTCAAGAACCCAAATGATATTGTTCATGTTGGAGATATTATAACTTGTTATGTTGATAATATAGATTTAGAAAAGCAGAAAGTACAATTATCATTAATTAAAAATATTTAGTTTACTTTGGATGACAGGAATTAATTTCTGTCTTTTTTAGTCGAAAAGAATTTTATACTAATTATTGTATGGTAAATTGTGGTATAATAAATACATAAGTTAAGGAAAGAAGTGGAGAAATGAAATCCTTTAAAATAAATACATTTGTTTTTTATTTAATTATGATTTTATATATGGAATTATTAACGAAAGTTGTAATAACTAAACATTTTTTTAATAGTGGATTATTATATTTAATTATTTTTACTTTACCAATAGTTTTATTATTAACAATCTTGACACGTTTATTTAAAAAGGGTGTAAATAAGTTTATCTTAATTTTTAGCTCGTTAATAATAACTATTTATTTTGAAGTTCAATATATATTTTATAATTTATTTTCAGTACCATTTTCTTTTTCAACTATTGGTTTAGCTGATCAGGCTCTTGATTTCACAAGTATAATTAAAGATGCTATTTTGGCGCATTGGTTA
>CANDCB010000114.1 GCA_947383065.1 uncultured Bacillota bacterium
ATAGATAGCTAAAGTATTACTTATTAAAGGAATATACTGATTTATTAAATCTTTAATGGTCATAAAATCTATTTCATTATACTTATAATTTGTTGGTAAAATATCTTTATTACATGCAATATTTTTGAAACTAATAAAATCATTAATTATTTCTAAGGCTTTAGAATCACTTATTTTGCTAATAATCATTTTACTTATAACGCGATAATATGATACTTCTAATAACTCATTAATATAGGAAATATAATCATTAATGTTATAATAGCTAGCAATACCGTAGAAAGAATTATCTATTTGGCCAGTCATATGTAAAGGTGTACCAAAAACATCAGAGTTAATAAACTCCTTTTTTATTTCATCAAGAATGGCCAATTTTATTTTTATATCATTTGAATCAGCGTAAAGAGTTAGTTCTTTATTATCACTTATCTTTAGGTTATAACATACTTTTTTTTCTAAACATTTTATAATATAATAACTAATAAATTCTAAAATGTTTTTACTAGAACTGACAATAAAAAGACCAATATTAAAATTATTTTCATTATTATTATAATTAAATAATGATACCTCACCAATCAAGTCTTCTTTTAAATTAATAATATTGTCTAGACATATATTAATAAATTTATAAATATTGGTATTAATTTTATATTTTTTACAAATATATCTTGATGATTCTTTTTTATCAAGATCTTTTAATATATTATATAAATTGTTTTCATCTAAACTTGATAATTCTTTTATATCTTTATCTTTTATAATATTTTTAAAATCTTCATTTATTAAATTCTTATTATTGATAAAGGCATCAAGAAAATTTTCTTTTAAATGATAAAGTATTGTTGATTGAATTTTTGCATAATCATAATTATTATCTTCTTTTAAAATTAAATCGTTTGGCAAATATAAATCTTTTATTTGAAAGCTACCATTATGGTATCTTTGAAGAAGCAAATTAGATAATAAACTATTATCTTCTAAAGGATTACTAACGTTACTAGTCCAATTTTTTTCTTTATTACTGTTTAAATATGCTCTTAGATTTACATCATATATTTCTGATAAATACATCAAAATTTTTAAATAAACGACTTTTTGATCATAAGTCATAATATTTTTATTTAATAAATACTCATCTATCATTTTTATAAAGTCATTAAATTCTGCACTAAAGCCTAAAATAGACGTTAATTTTTTTATTTCTTTAGCAAAATTATTAGCTTTCAACTGAATTTCACTAATTAGCTTATCATTACATTTATACTCTTTTTTTAGTTCATTAAACGACCATTTTATGTTGTTAAGTTCACACTTTACTATTTTTTTAAAGATATTGTTAAATTTTTCAGATTTAATTTTTTCTACATTTAAGTTTTTAACTTGGTATTTTTCTAACTCGGCTCTTAAATTAACTTTATATAACTGGGACATACTCATTAAAACTTTTAAATAATTTCTTTTTTCGTCATAAGTTAATGTGGTCTTTATATTAATATAGTTTTCTAAGCAATCGCAGAAGGAGGCAAAATCAATTTCATATCCTATTTTTTTAGCTTTTTGACGTAAATTTTTAATATACTTTAAAGCTTTTTTGTTTATATCTTTAAATTCTTCGCCAGCTTCAGCTTTTAATTTTTCAAAATTTTGAATCTTAAGGTCTTCTTTATTATTATCAATATAATAGCAGCAAAATTTACGAAATAGTTCTTCCATATTATCACCTTAACTCTAATTATAAGTAAGTATAATCTACTTTTCAATATTATAAATTATTTAAAATGTCAAATATCAATAAATTATATATTATTCAAAGAAAAAAGATTGCTATCTTAAGCGATCTTTTATAAATTTATCAGTTACATTTATTATATCATCAATATTAATATCTTTTTGTTCACCAGTTTTGCGAACTTTAAATTCAACAATATTATCGTTTATTTTTTTACCTATGGTTATTCTTAAAGGAATACCAATTAAATCCATATCTTTAAATTTGACGCCAGGTCTTTCATCACGATTGTCAAATAGGACTTCGATTCCTCTTTTTTGAAGTTCTTGATAAATATGTTCAGCTATTTCGGATTGTTTGTCATCTTTCATATCAATTTGAACTAAGCTAACAGCATAAGGTGCAACATTTAATGGCAACACCATACCATGTTCATCATTATTTTGTTCAATAATACTAGCTAATATTCGACCTACACCAATTCCATAGCATCCCATTACAACTACTTGTTCTTGATTAGATTCATCTAAATAAGTTAAACCTAAATTTTTAGCATACTTAGTACCAAGTTTAAATAAATTGCCGATTTCGATTCCTTTTTTAAAATACAATTTTTTCCCACAGCAAGAGCATATATCACCTTCTTTAACGTTAGTAATATCAGCTACAAGGTCATATTTTATATCATTAAGATTAGCATTTATATAATGATATCCTTCTTTATTAGCTCCACAACAAAAATTTTTCATTTTTAAAATTTCATTATCAATCACTATTTTAGCATTTAAGTTAATTGGTCCAGTATAGCCAGGTACAGCATTACTTGTAGCAATAAGATTATCATCGGCAAAATTGACTTCTTTTACACCAAATAGTTTACATACTTTATTTAAGTTAAGTTCGCGATTTCCTCTTATGAAAAAAACTACAAATTCATTATTTATATTCATTAATAAAGCTTTTACTGAATTTTCAATATCAATATTTAAATAATCACAAACTTCTTCAATAGTTTCTTTATGAGGCGTTTCAATTAATTCTAATTTTTTTTCTTTTTCTTCATTAATCATAGGAGAAATACATTCAGATATTTCTAAGTTCGTTGCATAATCACAATTTTCACAAAGAACTAAAGTATCTTCACCAATATCAGTAACGGCTTGGTATTCTTCAGATAAACTTCCGCCCATTGCACCACAGTCTGCTTTAACAATTTTATAATCAATTCCTAAACGATCATAAATTTTATTATAGGCATTTTTCATAATCATATAAGATTTATCTAGTCCTTCTTCATCTAAATCAAAAGAATAGGCATCTTTCATAATAAATTCTCTTACTCTTATAAGACCATATCGAGGTCGTGGTTCGTCTCTAAATTTATCGGCTTGTTGGTATAGAGTAAATGGTAAATCTTTATAACTTCTAACCATAGCTTTGGCAGCAATTGTAAATAGTTCTTCATGAGTAGGTCCTAGTACTAAATGTTTATTACTACGATCATTTAAATTAAACATATCACTGCCAAAAGCTTCGACGCGACCACATTTTTCATAATATTCACTTGGTATTAAACTAGGCATTAATAATTCTTGAGCATTAGCATTATCCATTTCTTCTTTAACTATTTTCTTTATTTTATCCAAAGTTTTTAAGCCAAGTGGTAAAAACATATATATACCTGCTCCAACTTTTTTAACCATACCACTTCGAACTAATAAATTACCACTTTTACTTTCTTCATCTTTAGCATCTTCTCTTAACGTATAAAAATAACTATTACTTAATTTCATTTATATCTTCCTTTCTTTTTAATAATATATTCTAATTTAGACGGTCGTTTATTATTTTTCAATTTTGCGCACCTCCAAAAAAAAGATGATACCAAAGGAGTGCTTATGCACGGTACCATCCTTAATTTACTCTTTTTTGATAACGGATTTTATCCGGAAATAATTACATTTCACTCATGGGTAGGAATACTTTACCTTAATATTTAGCTCACACCATTACTAAACTCTCTTTAATTAAATAAATAAAATATTATGTCCCAATCAACATATTGCTTAATACTATATATTAAATATTGTATTATGTCAAATTAAAACTAATTTTGAGGATTTTGAGGTACTCCTTGACCATTAGCTTTAGCTGTTTGTTCAACTAAAGTTGTTAATTTTATTTTAAATTCTTGTTCTTCGCGATCAACTAGACCCATATGATCTATTCTAATAATTTGGTTATGATCAAATAATAATGTTTGGTCACTACTTAGAGAACCTTCTGGGAATAAAACTCCAGAATAATCATAGATTTTGTCAGGATTATTAGCATCCAT
>CANDCB010000115.1 GCA_947383065.1 uncultured Bacillota bacterium
TGTTTAGTAGTAATCAGTATTATGTTTCTATTTGTTTTAACTATGGGAACAGGTTATGGAGTTTGGTTAGCCACCAATAATGGTCCTGAGGAAAAAACTGCTCTTACTTTAAATTGTTTTAAAGTTTATTTTTCAAATAATAATACTATTGAGATGAAAAATATAATACCTTTAGTAAATGAAGAAGGTAAAGAGACCTCTCCAAGTACTTTAACAATTACGAATATATGTGAAGATAAAAAAGAGCTTCAAGTAAGATTAAATGTTTTAAATGGAACTACCGCTGAAATTAATGCTTTAACTATTCAAGCAGCAGGTAATATTGAACGTGATATAACACTATACAAAAACTTGAGTAATTCTAAATCAACCGAAGAAGATGTTTTACAAAGCAAAATTATTGGAATGGCTTTAGTTGAACCTAACGAGACAGTTAGAACAAACATAAAGTTCTGGTTTGACGAAAAAAAAGCTCCAAACATGAGTAAAGATTCAATTTTTAAGGCTAAATTTGAACTTATCGATACCGAATCATCTGCCAAAGCTTTTTTCGCCGACTACTTAATAACAAATATGTCAGCAATAGAAAAAAAAGGAATTCCTAATTTATCGCAAGCATCATTTTTAGAAGAAGGAATGTTCTCTGCTAATACAGATGAAGGAAAAACCTACTACTATCGTGGTGTTGTAAACAATAATTATGTTAAGTTTGCTAATTTAATATGGCGAATTGTTAGAATAAATTCTGATGGTACAATTAGATTAATTTTAGATAAATCATCAAGTTATCAAAAGTATAGTAAATATGGTAACTTTACTGATAACACAGCCTTTACTTATTTAGAAAATAATGTAATGGTAAATAACTATATAAATGATTATTTATATAATTGGTATAATGAATATATTATTAATAAAGAATTAGATAAATATATTATAGAAAGTACATTTTGTAATGATTCAGGCTTAAATAATACAAATAACCATATATATTTTAGAGGTTATGATCGTATCGTCAATAACGAAGGACCAGTTTTTACTTGTAATGATACTAATGTTTCTTTTGGCGGTAAATATAAACAAAAAGTTGGTCTTGTTTCCGTAGATGAAGTGGCACTAGCAGGAGGATTTTTTGGTATCAATAATCAAAATTATTATCTTTATAATGGTGAAAACTTCTTTACTGCAACTCCAGCCGAATTTTATTATAATAATGCCTATATGTTTATTGTTAATAATACAGGAGCAATTGGTACAGGAAAAGTTATTGATGAATATGGTATACGACCTGTAATTAATTTAATTGCAGATGTTACAGTAAGTGGATCTGGTACAATTAATGATCCCTATACTATAGACATTGAATGAAGAAAAATTAATAATTTATGAACTTATTTCTTATTTTTAGAGGAATAAGTTCTTTTTTATTTACATTTTTTTATCATTTATACAGTCTTATAAAATCTATCTTTGTCGAACATGTTTAAAACATTTAAAAAAATCACTATATTCTAGTTATCAGGTGATAATATGACAGAAATAGAGAAAATTATAGCAGTTCATGAAAAGCTAATTTATCGAATAGCTTTAAAATTTTATGATGTTCCAAAAGAAGATTTATACCAAGCTGGAGTTATAGGAATAATAAAAGCTTATAATAATTTTGTAGATAATGGACTAACAAAATTTACAACATATGCCTATAATTATATTTTTGGAGAAATGTATGAACTTAGTAATAGTCTACGTTCTATAAAACTTAATAAGAAAGTCTTAGGATTATATAAAAGAATTGAGCAAACAAAATATTTACTAGCTTTAGAAATAGGACATATACCATCTGCCCAAGAACTTGCCGAGTATTTAGCGATAGATGAAGAAACTATAAGTCAAGTATATATAAGTACATCTACTATAATGTCTTTAGATGCCGATTCTGAAAGGCAAATTTATGATACTGTATCAGATCCTAGATATGATATTGATGAAAATTATCTTGATTTAATAGATTCTATGGATACTTTAAGTCCATCGGAAAAAGAAATAATAAAATATAGATATTTTAAGGATTTAACTCAAAGTGAAACAGCTAAAATTTTAGGGATGTCTCAAGTTAAAGTTTCAAGAGCTGAGAAAAAAAGTTTAAGTAAAATGTATAATTATTTAAGTGCTTAACCAAAATAATAGTGGAGGCAAAAAAATGAATAATATTAAGTATAAAAAAATGGTTGAAGAAATGACACCAAAAGAAAATCGTTTAGGAAATATGATAATTGCTTTTATTGTTGGAGGGCTTCTAGGAATTATCGGTGTAATTTTATTTGAAAATTTAAATAAAATATACAACGAAGAACTATCAATTTCTTTTATGCTACTTATATTAATTATAACTAGTGCTTTATTAACATGTTTAGGTATTTCAGATACTTTATTTGCCAAATTTAAATGTGGTTTAATCATACCAATTACTGGTTTTGCCCATTCTTTAGCATCTTCAATTTTAGATTATAAAAAAGAAGGTTTAATAAATATGGGCTCAAACGCTTTTAAATTAGCTGGCTCAGTAATTCTTTATGGTGTAGTAAGTGCTGTTATATTAACTTTATTGAAGGTGATTTTAAATGTCTAGTTTTAAATTTGAGAATGTTTATATTAAAGATTATGAAACTATAGTTGGACCAACAGAAGCAAAAGGAAATATTGAATTTAAAGAGGTTATGAATGATTATTATTTTGGTGAAGAAGGACTTGAAGATGCAGAAATAAAAATGCAAAATATTTGTTTAACAAACCTTATGAAAAGAAATAAATTAAATAATAAAATTGATTTATTAGTAGGAGGAGATTTATTAAATCAAATATCAATTACCTCTTATAATATAGTAAATAGAGATATACCATTTTTAGGTGTATATAATGCCTGTGCTACTTTTAATGAGTCATTAATTATTTTAGCTAATTTTGTAAATCAAGGCTTAATAAAAAATGGTATCGCAATAACTTCCAGTCATAATTTAAATGCCGAAAGACAATATAGATTTCCTATCGAGTATGGTGCCCAAAAAAAATGTTATACAACATTTACAACTACAGGAGCAGTTTCTATGTTACTAACCAATAATGAAACAGAATTTAAAGTTGAATCTGGAACAGTTGGTGAAGTTATAGATTATGGTATAAAAGACTGCTCTAATATGGGAGCTGTTATGGCTCCAAGTGCTGCCCATACTTTACATAAGCATTTAACAGAGTTAAAAAGAAATTTAGATTATTACGATATAATTGTAACAGGTGATTTAGGCAAATTAGGCAGTAATATATTTTTAAAACTTATTAAAGAAGATTATGGTTATGTCCCTAAAAATTATATTGATGCAGCTAGTATAATATATAAAGAAGATCAAGAAACTTTTCAAGGTGGAAGTGGTCCTGTTGTTATCCCTCTTATTTTGGCTGATAAATTATTAAAAGAAAAACAAAATAAAAAAATATTGTTATTAGCTACTGGATCTCTACATAGCCCTTTAATGGTTAATTTAAAGAAAAGTATTCCAGCTATAACTCATGCAGTAAGTATCGAGGTGATGAAATGATTTACTTAAAAGCATTCTTAGTCGTTGGTTTTATTTCAATGATTGGTCAAATTATTTTAGATAATACTAAATTAACTCCAGGACATATCACAAGTATTTTAGTAGTATGTGGCGCAGTTCTATCATTTTTAGGATTATATGAAATCCTTGCTTCATACTCATTAGTAGGAAGTAGTATTCCTATTACATCTTTTGGTAATGCCTTATATAAAGCAGCATATGAAGGTTTTATAGAAAATGGCTTTATAGGAATGTTTAGCAATTTATTTAGTAAAACCAGTGCAGGAATAAGTGGAGCAATATTCTTTGGCTTTATCTTTTCTTTATTTGCAAAGGTAAGAGATTAAAACAAATAGCAGAATAGTTATTTGTTTTTTGTTTTATATAACTTTTTTAGATTTATCGAAAAAAATATATTATAAAAATTTTTAATTTTATTTTAATTAATTTTTTATTAAATTTA
>CANDCB010000116.1 GCA_947383065.1 uncultured Bacillota bacterium
ATGTATTCAATGAGTTCGTTAAATAATCTTTATAATCAAGGTGATGTTAATTTAAAAAAGTCACAAATAGGAGCAATTCCATTAACTATTTGGGGATATAATGGTAATTATGGAGCTACTTTTTTTGTTAATGGTTATTATTTTTTAGTTGATAGTACAAAAGTTTTAGAAAATGATTTTATTGAAATTTTAAAAGCAATAATAAGTTATTTAGAGAATAGGACGATTAAATGAAGAATTTTAAATTAATAATTGTATCGATTATTTTACTTTTAATGACAATTTTAGGAGGAGCAGCTTTATTAAAAGATGAGTATGTTGTTAATATGAATAAAAAGTTTAAAAATTCAATAAAGACTAATAAAGTTGTTACTAAAAGAGCAATTATGATTGATGATAAAATTTATTATGATACAGGAGATAAAAGTAATATAGAAGTGCGTTGTGGAATGATGGATGGAACTATAGATAAAGTTAGTGTTAGAAGTGATGAACTGCCTTATGAAAATAATCAAGCTAATTTTGTTGGTGAATATAATTATCAATATGCGGGGTATAATAAAATAGATGTAAAAATAAATGATGAGTTTATTACATTTAAGTGTTATGATAAAGAAAAAAATATTATAGATTTACCAGGTGAATATGAATTAAGTGCTACTATTTTTTTAAATCATAGGGAAAAAATCATTGATTTTTATGAAGAAGATAATCAAGTATTTTGGTTAGTGGGTCTTAATTCTGTTTCTATAAATGGAGTAGATAATAAAGAAATTATTCCTTTAGAAAAGTATTTAAATCAAGAAAATAAAACAATAGCTGAAGTTTTGGAAGATTTAATACCTTTATTTAAAAAAAAGACTGTTTTAGATGATGGTAAAATGGTATTATATTATGAAAGTAATAGTAATGTTTATCAATTAGCCCGTAAAAAAAATAAAGAAAAATTAGCTTTACTTAAATGTAATAATAAAAATTACAATAATGATGTTTATTTGGGGTTAGAATCATCAATAAATTTATTAGTAAAAGAAAATAGACTTTGTTTATGAGAATAGTTTTAAGAATTTTGAGCAGAATATTTCTGCTTTTTTATAACAAGTTTTAATTATATCATAAAAAAAAGAACTATTCTTCATTAGAATAAAAGTTCTTAATAAATTCATGATAAGCTTTATAGCTAACATTATTGGTATCAACTTTTTTATAGGTGATTTGGTTTGCTTCACATATTTTTTTTACAAAATAATCTGTAAGATAGGGATTTCGCACTAATAATGGACCTAAAAGATATGTACCATAAAAATTATTATATAATGTACCTTCAGTATTTATGTTAGGAGCACTACCTGTTCCTTTTATAACTTTAAATAATGAGTCTCCAGTAGCACTTGAGACAGAAATACGGTTTTGAAATCCTAATATATTATAATCTATTAAATCAGTACTATAATATTGATCTTCAATGATTCTAAAATCTTCTTCTGTAGTAGTGTATTCGAATATTTTTAAACCATCTATAAAAGAGTTATCTTGTTTTTTTATACCTTGGCCAAATAAGTCATATGAATTTCCTGTTATAAAGAAAAATTTATTTTGGGAAATGGCATTTTCAATATCGTCTTTATATTTTAAAATATTTTCTAAAACAAGTTTTTTATTGTTATCGGTTCCTGATCCTATGTAAAAGATATCATATTTAGTAAAATCAATTTTATCTTCTAGACTTAAAAAGTAAATATCAACTTTTATATCTTGTTCTTCTAATTTACTTTTTAAAAATCTAACATTACCATTTTCTCCATAAAGATTCATAATATCATAATAGAGATGAGCAATTTTAATTGTTTTCATTATTATCACCTTCAAAGACTTTTTTCATTTGTTTTGTCAATTCGAAACATGCCATTGTATAAATATCACCAATAGTTTCATTTTTAATGATATTTGGTAATTCTTCAATTTTATTAGCTAATAGAATTTTACTATTATCTATACCAGCAAATGTTAGACGAGTTGCGATATCATATCTAAATCTTCCTAAGCAAATGACTTTATCAATTGTTTTATTACTTAAAAGTTCAAATTTGATGTCCCAAAGCCATGATATATCATTGTGGGGATGTCTTTTTGATACTTTATCAAAGCCGATTATAAGTGATTTTTTCCCTTTTTGATCAGTAATAAATTTAATAGACTGATAGTAGCTTAGATTATTCTCATTTTTGGATTCTAACATTGTTAAATTTCGTTCATCATATCTTGATACTTTAGCTCTTTTGCTTTCATGTTTATCTTTATTTAAGGTTTTTAGAATATCTTCTTCTTTTATACCAATTGTTTGACATAAAGTGTAAGCTGCAACAGTATAATAAACGGCATATAAAACATTTTTATCTAAACATACATCATGATTGTTAATTTTTATTTTTTGATTTGATAGGTCGATGTTGGTTGCTTCATAATCAACTTTACCTCTTGTAAAATCACAATTAGGACATTTATAGTTACCAATATGGCCATAATGGTAGAAATCGTAAATTAATTTTTTATGACATTTTGGACAATAGGCATAATCAACAACATCTGCAGAAGTGCCTAAATAGCTATCTTTAGTTTTGGCCATGCCGTATCTAATGATTTTATTTTCATGAGTATATTTAAGACTATTAACTAGGGGGTCATCGGCATTAATAATTAATGTAGTATTTTGGCCGATTCCTTTTAAAACGTCAGCGAAAACTACATCACTATTACCATGTCTGGCAGGTTGATCTCTTGTCATATTTGTAATTATTAAATGGGTTGGCTTAACTTTATTAAATATGAGTTTTAAATGTCTTTCGTCACATTCTAATAGTAATATTTCATGTTTAAATTCACCTTTTAAGTTACAATTATTTAAAATTAAAGTCATTGCTCCTAAAAGACCGTTACTACCATTTTTATTGTAGCAAACATCATGACCATTTTTGCTTAAAATGTGGTTAATTAATTCTGTAGTTGAACCTTTTCCTGATGAACCTGTTACTGCTATAACGTATTTGGGGTATTTTACAAAGTCTAAAATATTTTTTTGCCTAAAGACATCATAAACAATTCCGCCAGGATAAACAGAACCATTTTTGCCAAATAATTTACATATTGTTGTTACTGTTTTATTTACTAATACCATTAAAGTAAGTTTCATAAATTCACCGCCTTAAAAAAATTATATCATTTATTTGGAAGACAATATATAGAAAAAAAAGATATTTTTACATATTTTGTCGAACTTGTAGATACTTAATAGTTTAATTGTTATATTAGATGTGGTGATGATATGGAAATGATTTATACAAATAATACTTTATATGTAAATATTGAAGAAAGAATTAATTTTAGTTTAATTAATAAATTACGACATAAGGTTTATCGAATAATAGATAATTATCATATAAAAAATATTGAAATTAATATTTTAAATAATCAGCATTATGATACATCTTTAATAACTGAATTAATTGAGGATTATAAAACTAAATATAATGGGAATTTAATTGTAAAGTGATTTAATAAGCCTTTTAAAATATTCATTATTTTATTATAATTAAGATATAAGTGGGTGAAATAATGACAAATTTTATAGTTTATTTAACATTTATTCCATGGATTTTATATTTTTCGTCTTTGGCGAAAAATGCTATTAAAGATTTAAAAAGAGTTAAGGTTTCTTTTGGATGGATAAAAAATAACATTTTTAAAATTTTTCATTTTGAGAATATTATTTTGTTTGCTATATTCGTTTATTTTTCAGCTAATTATGCTGATGCTAATCAGATATGGCTTGTTGATATTTTGTTATTTTCGGCGATTAATTTGTATTTGTTTTTTAATGGCTATTATGATAAAAATAGAACTGATTCGAAGATAGGTACAGGAGATTTCTCGACTATTTTGACAATTACTTTATTGGTTTTAATTCCATTTTTTTATTATGTAAGTACTCATAATTATGTAAATAGATCGGAAGAGCGACGTGTAGGGAAAGAGTGTGACGTCTTGTGTAG
>CANDCB010000117.1 GCA_947383065.1 uncultured Bacillota bacterium
TATATTATAATTTTTCATATCTAAGGAATCAAAAATAGCTAATAAAGTTTTTAACTTAGGTAAATCTAATGGATCATTAGTTGTTAAAAAAGTTATTTCATCAACACTTTCTAAAATAGTCAAATTATTTTCATCAAGAGCATGATTAGTATCAATTAAAACAACATCATAAATTAAACAAGCCGCATTTATAATATCTTTCAAATATCTAGAAATAATTTTATTAGCATCACGGGGATCAATAGGTGCACATAAAATATCAATATAATTATCTACTCTTGAAATATAATTTTTTAAATCTTTATAATTTCCATTCATCATATCAAAAGTAACATTATATACATTTTTATTAACTTTTTTATTTAAATATAAGCTAACACTTCCACTATAAAAGTCCATATCAATTAACAAAACTTTTTTACCAAGTTGTTCAAAAATACCTGCCAAATTTAAAATATTAGTAGTCTTTCCTACTCCACCTTTAGCAGAAAAAAAACACATACTTCTTCCTTTTTTTATTTTCATATCATCACTAACCCTTACTAATCTTTATCTTCCTATTATTATAAAAATTATACCATTTTGCTTATTATTAAACAAGATAACATAATAAATAAATTAAATTTTAATTAAAAAAAACAATATATCTCTATATTGCTTTTTAATCAAATTACTAGTCATTATGGATTTAAAGTTTCTATCCACTTCGCAACTATTACTAAATCACTATCAACAGTTACTTCTGTTATTTCATCTTCTGTTCCTTCAATTACCCATTTTTCAAAAGTAAAACCACTCTTTTCGACTTCTGTACTAGATGGAAGTACTTTAACTTCACCAGTTCTTACTTTTTCTATGGTATTCCTTTCAGAATCTACAAAATTTCCTCCATCAAGTTGATAATTAATTGTATAAACCTTTATCCATTTAGCCCTTATAGTAATATCAGTAGTAATAGCTTCACTAACATCAAAATCTTCTTCACTTTCTGTACCATCGTCTAAAGTACTAACTTTAACCCATTTATCAAATTCATAGCCTTCTTTAGTTCCTGTTTGAGGTAAATTTAAAATTGTTGTTCCACTTTCTATTACTATAGTATCATTTATATCAATTTCCCCAGAATCTTTATCAATAGTTATAGTTACTGGAATAAATTCTTCTAATACAGCGTATAAGTTAACGTCATTTAAACCACCTTCTAAGTTTACAACTTCCTTAACATCTACTCCATATTTAACTTCGCCAGATTCTTCAATAGCCCAACCTTTTAATCTCTTACCTGCCTCAAAAGTGAAATCTGGTAAAGTACATTTTTCACCATAAGTACATTCAATTGTTTCAAGAAGATTATCAACATTATAGAAATTAACATTATATTTTTTAGCTTCCCATAATGCTTTTAAAGTAATATTTTTCGTTTCATTAATTGTTATTGTATAACTACTTCCTGTATCACTTGGAGTTAATACTACATTTCCTGCAACAGGATTTTCTACTTCCCAACCTCTAAACTCATAACCTGTCCTAGTAGGATTCTCTTTCGTTAATACATTTGTATTAATTGTATATTGATCTGTATCATTTTCCAAATCACTATTATCATAATTATAAGTAACAGTATATGTTGCAATATCCCAATTAGCCACTAAATTTATATCTTTCAAAACATTAATTGTAATATTCTTAACATTTTCATTAGCAGAATCATTTTCAACAATTATATCATCTGCTCCTGCATTGTCTTTTAAAGTCCAACCAGCAAATGTATAACCAGCCTTTTTAGGACTTTCAACTTGAATTTGTTTATTTTCTACTGTATATGAACTAGGATTTAACGATAATATTGTTCCATCTTCATCCTCATACTTAATATTATAATTAATTAAATCCCAATTAGCTATTAGAGTTATAGAATTTTTCTTGCCAGTAATTATTGTTACACCCTCATCATTTTTACTTAGAATATTTTCAGTTCCTGCTATTTTCCAACCAACAAAAGTATAACCGTCTTTTACCGGACTACCAACTCTTATTTCATTACCACTAATAAATGTTGGAGGTAATTCACCATCACCAATACTAATATTTTCAATATTTTCATAATTTATCTTAAAGCTATTTGTATTTGACCAATTAGCTACTAATGTTATAGTATTATTTTCTCCTATTTGTAATTTAGAACCAGCTTTATAAATAATACCATCTGCTTCCCAACCTATAAATGTATGTCCATCTTTAGTTGGCTCATCATCTTTTACCATACAAGAAGTATAATTACATGTTTCACTAACCCCTGTATCACTTGCTGTTTCTTTATAAACAATTGTAATTTCTCTTTCTGTCCATAGTGCTTTTACTCTAATATTTCCAGCCCCAGTTATTGTAAGAGTATTATTAGTTACAGTAGCGCTACCTTCTTCTACTTTCCAACCATTAAATGTATAACCAACTTTTACTGGTGGATTTAAACTATAAGAATTTTCACTACTATTTAAAGCATTATATTTAACACTTGTAATATTATTTTTAGTAACTTTTCCATCATCATAATTATAAGATAACTCATAACTAATTAAATTATATTGTATATCAAGATTATAGCTACTTGCCGTATCTGTATAATTTTTAACAATATTTGGAATTACTGTACTACTTCCTTCAATTACCCAATTTTTAAATTCTTGTCCTGCTTTTAAATCTGGTTCAAAATCAATTTCACATTCTGCATCATATAAACAAGATTTAGTTTCTCCATTATAATTGAAACTATACTCAATTGGTGACCAGATAGCTTTTAATTTAATATCTGTTGGCATATGAACTGTAACTAGATTACCATTAATAGAAGCTGTATCAACTTCAACTACTTCCCATCTTTCAAAATTATAACCTTTTCTAACCGGCTCTACTAAATTAATACTAGAACCTCCATCAAATTTAAATCTACTTGGAACTTCCTGATTATCTTCATATTTACCACCATTTAAATTATAATAAATTCCATATGTTATATCTTCATACTTAACATCAACATTATAACTTTTACCATTTTCAGTTGTAAATTTTAAAACATATTCAGGCAATTTTCTTTCTGTATTATTCTCCGTATAGAAAAGACCAACTATCCTTTTTCCTTCAACCTCATCAACGGCAAAATCTAATTCACATTCTGCATCATATGTACAATTTTTAACTTGACCATTAAAATTAAATGAATAACTTATTGGAGTCCAATCAGCTACAACAGTTAAATCTTTTTTAGGAAGACTAGATCCACTAAACGAATTATTATCTACCTTCCATCCATTGAAAATAAAACCAGTTCTAGAAGGATTATATAAATTTATACTTGAAGTTTCTGAATTAAATCCATAAATTACTTTACTCTCATCTTCAGTTCTAAATACTCCTCCACCTAAATCATAACGGATTGAGTATTCATCAGCACTCCATATAGCATAAAGAGTAACATTTGCATCATTACCTAAAATAACTCCCATATCAGATTCTTCCTGATATAAAGTTTTCCCATCACGTGTAAGTGACCAACCTTTAAAATGATAATTTGCATTATTACCTAAATTTAAACCATCATATAATTTAAATTTACAATTATTACTTACTAACGAAGGATCATCTAAATAAAGACATTTATCATTTTTTGATGTTCCACCACTAAAATTACTATTATAAGTTATTGTATATTCTATATGTTCCCATTTTGTTTCAAGAGTTAAACTTCTTCCTCCAGCTGGAATTAATTCACCATCATCTTTAATTGACGTATTAAAATTAAAACACTCATCATCATCTTTTTTAGTCCAACATACAAATCTATATCCAGGACGATTATTTAATTTTGGCAAATCACTAGATGTTATTTTATCTCCATAATCAAAATCTACACTTTTACTTTGGCCAAAATTTTGAGCATTAAATG
Organism: uncultured Bacillota bacterium; assembly: GCA_947383065.1. The sequence continues at coordinate 3,944 of CANDCB010000117.1, forward strand.
TTACTGTAAATTTATCTCCTTTACATGAAGAATCAACACAAATACCATTAACATGTGTTATCTCAACATTTTTTGGTGCTGTTAATTCATCCAATGTTAAGGCA
>CANDCB010000118.1 GCA_947383065.1 uncultured Bacillota bacterium
TACTACATCATTCTTTATTTCTTTATTAGTTTCAGATGGTGATATTTTTTCTTCTTGTACGTTTTCTCTTTTACTTTCTTCTTCTTTTTTTATTTCTTCTTGATTATTTGTACTGATCTCAGTCTCTTTTTTTTCAGCATTATTATTTGATTCACTCATTGTATTATAATTCATTGATTCAACATTTATAGAATAAGAATTAGCTAATTCAAATAAGCAAATAGCAAAACATAATATTAATAATATTTTAAATCCTTTTATCTTCATATAATAACCCCCATTATCATAAATAAACAAAATCAATAGATATATTTTTATTAATCTTGCTTTCTTGTAATGAATATTATCACATAATGTAGAAAAGTGTCAAATTTATCTATATTTTTAATATTTTTCTTGACTTTTCTTTATTATTATAAAATATTATGACTTAATTATACCTTATTTGTAAATAATAATAGCTTTATCTTAACTTATATCAATATTATATTTAATTTTTTTATAAAGTTTATCAAAATTATTAATTTTATTTATTGGATATAAAATAAGTAAATCGTTATGGATTTACTTATAATACTATTTTAATATTGATAATAATAAATCAGTTAGCTCCTGTTCAGTTATTTTAGAAACTTCAATATCAAAGTTTATGCCTTTATAATTAAATTCTGTAAAATATAGTTCATTATATTTAAAAATTTTTAACTCAACATTATTTATTTTAGAAATTTTACTTCCTTCTTCTGAAAAATAATAATCTCTAATTGGCTTATTTTCTTTAGAAAATGAAATGCTTATATTTCTATCATTTTTTTGTTCTGAATAATTAACTACATAATTTTGCAATATAGTATATTCTTGGCTATCCTTATGAGGTTTAACATATATTTCATAAGCCTCTTGATAGTCAAAAGTGCTAGGTATTTTTATATCAGCTATTTCTTTAAAATATGAGAAGCTTTCAATATTAGTTATTTTGACATCTGCATCAAGCTTTAATACTCCTTGATTTATTTTACTCATATCATTAATATATAAATTAACATTATCCATTTCAGGTTTATATATATTAGGTTTTAGTTCTTTGTTGTTATTAATTAACAACACACAACTTAAAATAGCCACTAAACAAATTGGTACAAAAGACCACTTCCATAAATTGTTATTTTTTTGATTCATTTTTTCTCCTCTTTCAATTTTATTGATTATTTCATTATAATTTTTTTTTGGGTTAATATCTTTATCGATTGCACTTATTAATTTTTCTTTATTTGTCATTATAATTACCCCCATTTCTAAAATTTTCTTTTAATTCTTTCAGTGTTCTATAAATTAAATTTTTAATATATGATTCGTTGGTTTTTAAATAAATAGAAATCTCTTTAATACTTAATTCTAACTTATAATGGAGATAAAAGACTTTAGGAATATCTTGATTTTTTTTATTTTTAATATATTCCCAAATAGTATTCCAATCATCATATTTTATAATAAGATCATTTAGATTTATTTTATCTTCTATTCTTTCAATCAATTCTATATCTTGCTCATTAGTTTCAAATAAAGATACTGCTTTTATTTTTTGCAATAAAGTAAAATGTTTTTTGATTTTATTATTTGCTATACCTATAAGATAATTTTTTATATTGATATTAGATAATTCCTTTTTATTTAAAATTTTCCATAATTCTAGATATATTTCTTGAATGATATCATTAGTATCATTAATGTTATGACATTTAATAATAACGTATTTAAGTAAATCTAGATATGTTTTATCATATATTTCATTAAACTTATATAGGTTTATTTGACTAGCCATATTTATCACCTACGATATAATAATCCTTTTTTAGCAATAAAAAGTTTCAAAAAAATTAAAAAAAAGCAAATTTTTATAAATCTGCTCATTTATTTGTTTTTTCCTCTTTTTTAGCTTTTTTATAAATTTTCTATTTAACAACTGCTTTTTATTTACTTGATAATTAAAATTACCACACCAATATTATCCTATTTTAAGGCCACCATCAACCCTTATTGTTTCACCGTCAATATAACGGGACATATCAGAGGCTAAAAACAAGACAACATTAGCGATTTCTTCTGGTTCGGCAAATCTTTTTAGCAATGTTTTTTCCATTTCTGTTTTTAAATAACTTTTAGACAAATCATCATTCATTCCTGTATCAACCCATCCAGGTGCAACGGCATTAACATTAATGAAGGGAGCAAATTCTATTGCTAAATTTTTTGTCATATTAATAAGTCCTGCTTTTGAAGCATCATAATCTATACTATAAGGGTAAATTGTATCTATTCCATTAGTAGACGAGATATTTATAATTTTACCATATTTTTTTTCTAACATGTGTTTACCAGCATATTTTGATGTTAAAAAAACGCCAATTAAATTAGTATTAAGTGTTTCTTGCCAATCTTTAATATGTCGATTTTGAAAGTCATTATCAATAGCTATCCCAGCATTATTTACAAGAATATCAATACGTCCATATTTTTCTATTACTGTATCAATCATTCGCTTTACATCTTTTTCTTTAGAAACATCAGCTTGAATACACATACAATCATTTACATAGCTTGAGATGATTTCTGTTATTGCCTCAGCTTCACTTTTATTATTTTTAAAATTAATAATTACAGTAGCACCTGCTTTAGCAAATTTAACTGCAATACTTCTTCCTATACCACGGGAAGAACCTGTTACTATTACAATTTTATCTTTAAAATTCATTTAAATCACTCTCACTTTTTATTTCAAAGCCATATTTATTTAATATATAATCAAAATATTCATTGTATTCTTTAATAGTATTTTCATTACAATCAACATAACCTAATGAAAATTCATCATTATAAGTGTCTCGATAAACACAATCATTATAAATAGCTATGCCATCCATTAACTTTGTTACTAAATCTTTTTCATTTGTTATTAATCTTTCTTTATCTATCAAATAAAATTTATATGTGGAACATATATTTTTAATAAGCAATTTAAAAAAATAATTTTTTTCAAACATTTTCAATTCATCTTTATTACAGATAAAAATATCAATAACATTTTTACCATCTTTTATTTCCATTAATTTTTCAGTTAAATAATTAATTTCTCGTAAAGAATCATCATATACTTTATCATTATAAAAATTAATTACTTTTCTTATAAATTTATTTGGAAGCATTTTATTCTTTTTAGATAACCAGCTATAGGTATCATTAATTGACTCAAAGCCAAAAATCCAATTGTTTGGTTTTGATTTTAATTCTGTAAGATCATATATCATTCCATCATAATTGCTAATGTTTTCGATTAATTCAGCTAATTTTTCTAAAAATATATGATAAGTTCCTTTTTTATATAAGTATTCAATTTGAACATCTGTATATTTAGTTTTATCATAAACTAAATTGGTAATAATATAGTTAATATTTATATTTGAATCAATAATTCTTTTTTTATCACTTATCATAATAAATGATAAATTATTATTTTTAAAAGCTTCATTAAAATCGTGGCCATCATCAATCCAGATAACTTTTTTGGTATTTTCAGGTATACTTGATAAATCTTTTTGTATAATATATTCTATTTTTTCAGATTCCATATAATTAATTATTGCTTTTATAAGATTGCTTTCATTTGTAGATTTAATTACTATTTTTTCGTTCATAAATATATTCTCCTTTTATTATAGTACATTGGCATATATAAAATGTATTTTTTAATAAAACTTTTTTTAATTAAATTATATAAATAATATACTATAATTTTAAGGATATTAAAACTCGAAATATTAAATTTCGAGTTTTATATAGTTTGTCTTTCAATAGAACTTACAATAATTTTATAAAATATATATTTAACTGACTAGGTATATTATGTATTTATATCTTTTACCAATCGTTTTGTCCCCAAATAATAATTCTTATACCATTCTATGAATTGTTCTTTAGCTGAAATATGACCATCTTTTCTATATATTCTTTCTTCATCTGTCATCTCTGCCAATGTTTTAACTGAT
>CANDCB010000119.1 GCA_947383065.1 uncultured Bacillota bacterium
AAGGTGATCTAATGAATAAATTAAATTTATATTCTAAAAAAGAATTATTTCAAAAAATGCTTGTAATTCTTAATAATTATGATCAAGATACAGCTAAACATTCTCTAAGAGTTGGACTATATACAAGCTTATTTTTAAACTATTTAAAAGAAATCAATAAATTAGAACTTATTAGTGAATATTCCGAATATTTAAAAGACTTAATTTTTGCCGCTGCTATTCATGATATTGGTAAAATTTATCTTAAACCACGCATAATAAAAGAAGGGGAAATATATAATGATGATGATATAGAAGAAATTAAGGAACATCCCAAAATAGGAGCTTTATTTTTTGACCCTCTAGAATATAAAGTTATCTATGAAGGGGTTTTATATCATCACGAAAGATATGATGGAAATGGCTACCCATTTAAATTAAAAGACACTAATATAAGTTTAGTGGGAAGAATTATTAATATAACTGATTCCTTTGATGCCATGACTAGCCAAAGGCCCTATATAGAACATGTTAAAAATCCTGATGATAGTCTTATAGAAATAAAAAAAGGCTTAAAAGAGCAATTCGACCCTCAACTAGGTAAGTATTTTATAGAAATGTTTAATAATCCAAAATATAGTAATCTTTTAAAAGCCCCAAAAGATTCCCCTGAAATTATAGAGGCATTGAAAAAATTAGTATTATGGTTAGAAAGCGATAATCAAAAATTACCTATGTTATTTTAAGAGCTAAATTCGCAGCTTCCAAATAAGCGCGAAGCAAGTTTCCTGCTCCTAATTTAGTTCCTCCAAAATACCTTACAACAACTATTAAAATATTAGTCACATTTTTTTTGACTAATAAATTATATATAGGAAGGCCTGCTGTATTTGTAGGTTCTTTATCATCACTTTTTCCAGCAGTATTATTACAAATATAAGCATATGGAAAATGTTTTGCATTTTTATGTATTTTCTTAAGATTTTTAATAATTTCTTTGACTTCATCTGGCGACTCAATTTCAAAACACATGCCAATAAATTTAGATTTTTTTATTTCAATTTTAACCTCATTAATTAATTTCATATATTAACCTCTTAAAAGAAATTATAACACAAATAATCTTAATTTTATGATATAATATTTAATAGTAGCGGAAGGTGGAGGACATGTATAATATTTTATTTATTTGTTATGGAAATATATGTCGCAGTCCAATGGCAGAAATGCTTTTTAAAGATTTAATTTATAAAAATAATAAAAGATATAAATTTAGTTGTGCTTCACGAGCAACAAGCATGGAAGAAATTGGCAATGACATTTACCCAGACGCCAAAAATATCCTTCTTAAAAATAATATAGTTGTAGAAAGACACCGAGCTACCCAGTTTATTAAAGACGACTATGATAAATATAATCTAATAATAGTAATGGAAGAAAAAAATAAAATTGATTTAGTAAAAATAATTGGTCACGATATTAAAAATAAAATTCATTTATTAATGGAATATACTGATAATTTAAAAGATATAGAAGACCCTTGGTATACTGGAAATTTTGAATTAGTTTTTAACGACATAAAAAAAGGTTGTTTAGCATTATATAATTATTTAGATAACATGGAGGTCCAACATGAAATTTAAAGAAAAATTATCTTTAGTTCCTCATAAACCTGGTTCTTATCAAATGAAAGATAAAAATGGTATAATAATTTATGTTGGAAAAGCTAAAGATTTACATAAACGATTATCTTCATATTTCAATAGAGTACATACTGGTAAAACAGCTAAAATGGTTAGTTTAATTGATGACTTTCAGTATATAGTCGCCTCATCAGAACTTGAAGCATTCATTATTGAAATTAATTTAATTAAAGAATTCAATCCCAAATATAATATAATGTTAACTGATGATAAAAGCTATCCATATATTGAATATATAAATAACCCATATCCTAAATTAAAAGTATCAAGATATCTTAATATTCGTAAAAAAGATGGTAAAAAATTATTTGGGCCATATCCTAACGCTTATGCTGCCAGAAGAATTGTTAATTTACTTAATCGACTATATCCTTTAAAAAAATGTGAAGGTAACCCAAAAGATGTATGCCTCTATTATCATATTGGTGAATGTTTAGGTTATTGTAGCAAAGTAATTAATCAAACAAAAGTAACTGAAATGGAACAAGAAATATTAGCTTTTTTAAAAGGCAACGATGAAATCTTAAGAACAAAAATAATGGATAAAATAAATACTTACAGTGCATTATTAAATTATGAAATGGCTATGGAATTAAAAAAGGAATTAGAATACATTGATATAGTTTTAGACAAACAAAAAGTGGAATTACATGATTTTGTTAATAGAGACGTTTTTGCTTACTATATTGATAAAGGCTATATTTCTATTGAAATATTATTTATAAGAAACGGCAAATTATTAAATCACAAAAATGTTATAAGTCCGCTCTCAATTGAAATTGAAGACGAAGTTGAAAATTATATTGCTCAATTCTATATGAAAAATGAAATTCCAAAAGAAATATTGATACCTGAAACCTTAAATCGAGAAAATATCCAAAGTTTAGTTGATTCTAACATTTTAGTTCCTCAAAAAGGTGTAAAAAAAGCCTTATTAAAAATGGCTTATGATAATGCTAAACTAAATTTAGAAAATAAATTTGAAGAAATAATTAAAGATGAAAATAGAACAATGAAAGCCAACGAGGAATTAGCTTCTTTACTAAATATGGAGTCTATCTATCGTATTGATGTATTTGATAATTCAAACCTTTTTGGCAGTTTCGCAGTATCAGGTATGGTTGTTTTTATTGATGGCAAACCAGCTAAAAATGAATATCGAAAATATAAAGTTAGCGTTGATGTTAACGATGACTATAATACAATGAAAGAAATTCTATATAGAAGATATCAAAGAGCCTTAGTAGATAAAACTACATTACCAGATTTAATAATCGTTGATGGAGGCGAAAATCAAATAAGAGCAGCTTTAGAAACTTTAAATTTACTACATTTAAATATAAAAGTAGTTGGTTTAAAGAAAAATGATAAACATAAGACTAATGACTTGATTTCTTCCGATTTAAGTGTTATTAATATAGATAGGATGAGTAATGTATTTCATTATCTTACCAGAATGCAAGATGAAGTTCATCGATTTACAATTAATTATCATCGAACATTAAGAAGTAAGGGTAGTATAAGTAGTATTTTAGATGACATCGATGGAATAGGTAGTGTTAGAAAAAAAGCATTAATCAAAAAATTTGGTAGTATTGCTAAAATAAAATCAGCTAAAGCTGAAGAATTAAGTGAAATAATCCCCCTAAATGTAGCTATAGAATTACTCACTTATTTAAACGAAAAAGAATAATAGAAAAGTGGTGTTGGAAATGAAACTAACTTATAAATTTAATAATGATGAAAAAAAATTAGATATCGATAGAATGGAATTTTTAGAGCCAGAATCAATTGAAGTATACATAAGAGAAGGCGATACTATTTATGTGAACGAAGGTGATTATGTCTATATAAACCAATTAATTAAAGAAGCAACAAATGGTATCAAAACATATGCTACAGTTTCTGGAACAGTTAAAATGGAAAATGGTATCATTAAAATAATTAATGATAAAACAGAATCAGCTTTTGTAAGTTCTGAAGCCGTCGATAAAATTGATGATATCAAAAAAGAACAGCTAATAAGAACTTGTGAAACATTAGGAATTGACTATGAAAGTAGACTTATTGTCAATAAACTAAAAGGGAATAGTAAATTATTAGTTGTAAATGCAATGGATGTTGAACCTTATCAATTTAATAGTAATTATATTGTCCAAGATAATGTCAAGGATTTACTTGATACAATAAAATTGATATCACGAAGATTTAATTTAGAAGCCCATTTATTACTAAATATATATGATGATAATAATGTTACAACTGTAAAATCTTTAATTAGTGGTTACCCTGACATTAAACTTGACATTATTGAAGAAGTATTCCCATATAATACTAATCAAGTTATTGCTAAAGAATTA
>CANDCB010000120.1 GCA_947383065.1 uncultured Bacillota bacterium
GTAGCTTATACTTTCAAATTTAATGAAAGGACGTGAATAAATGATAAAAAAAGATTTGGTTTTTTGTGGAACATTTGTCTCAAAAGTAAAAGGTAAAGATAACGAGTATGTTATATCTTCATTTGTTGACTCTGATTCTTTGCAAGTTGTTTATGGTACAGACTTAAAAGATATTTCATCTTTACAAAAAGGCGATATCGTAACTTGTGAATTGTCTCCTAAACGTAATAAAGTTGTTGTTACAAGTGTTTCATAAACCTAGAAAGGTTGATGATTAATGTCTTTATTGGCTGAAGTTTCTGCTGGTGCTAATACTGTTGACTTTAGCGGTTATATTACTGCTTTAACTAGTACTATTACAACTGCTCAAGTCTTAGCTGTTTTAGCTGCTGTTGTCGGCGTTGGTATGGGATTTTTCTTAATGTGGTTAGGTGTACGTAAGGCTACTACTTCATTTACGACTGCCGTTTCTACTGGAAGAATTCGCATATAGTAATTAAGGGCTACAATCATGTAGTCCTTATTTTTTAAAAATTTAATTAAAGAAAAGAGGAATTTTAATGTTAACAAGAAATGATAGAAAAAAATTAGATAAAATGCTTTTGAAAAAAGATAAAACTGAAAAATTATTTGATAATGTACTTTCAAACTTTTATATAAACATAGAAATATTAGATTATATTTGTGAATATTCTAATCATCTATATATTGCTGATTGTTCAGAACTTTTAAAAGATAGTGTAACTGATGGTTTAAATCTATATGCTGAATCTTTAAAAACTTATCATCAAGAAGAAGAAAATGATTAGTTTAGATTCTTGTAAATATAAAAATAGTTTGCTAGATGGCTTAAGAACTATTAAATATAATTGGGATTTTAATAGAAATAATCCAGATTATTTTCATCCGTGTGGACTTGTTGCTTTTGTAGGTCCCCAAGGAAGTGGTAAGTCACTTAGTGCCGTTAACTATGTTCAAAATTTGCTTGAACGATATCCTAAAGCTTTGATAGTTTCTAATTTAGAATTAAAGTTTTTACCTAAAAATTATAAAAATTATAGAGAGTTTAAAAATGCTGATGATTTTTTCAAATATAAAAATGGGGAATATGGAATTATATTTCTTATTGATGAAATACAATTATATTTTAATTCATTAGATTCTAAGAATATAAATATTGAAGTTATTAATTTCATTTCACAACAAAGAAAACAACGTGTACATATTGTTGCGACATCGCAAGTGTTCGGGCGTATGGCGAAGCCCCTGCGCGAACAATTCGACACGGTTATTGTGTGTAAAAAATACTTCAATTTTATTGAGAGGCTAATGATAATTGATAGAGATAGCATTGATGATGATACCTCAACAGGAACTAATTTAAATGCTCGTGTTAAAAAATCTATTTGGAATTTTTATTCGCCTAAAATGTTTGAGTTATATGATACTTATAAAGTGATTAATGATAATAAATTTAAATATGGAGAGGAAGTTGATATTTATGGATTACGACATACAAGTAATAGTTGATTTATTTGTTACTTTTATGAAACATGGTTATCCAATTGCGTTAGTAATTTTGATAGTTATAAGAGTAACTGAAATTTTTACTGATTTTGTATTAGGAAGACGTGTTAATTTATGATGTCACAAAACGTTTATGAATACGTAAAAAATTTAGTAATTGGAAAGGTTGATAAATATGAATACTATATCTGTTACACTAACTCTAATAACAACTATAATAGCAATATTTATGATGTTACTTGTGCTTTTAGTAGCGATAAGCCCAATTTGAACAGCTATCATATTAGCGTTAATAATGCTTTACTTTGCGATATTGACACTAATAGCTATAGTTATAATTCTACAAATCAGTTAGAACGTTTAAATTGTCGTACTTCTAATTTAAATAAGACAATTAATAATTACGAAACTATATATACTAATGCTAGTGATAACTTTCCGTCTATTATATCAACTCTTGAGTATGATAAACAAAATAATTTAGTCTATAATTTAGATCTAAATTATTTTGGTCTTGTTGCTCTATTCTTTTCTATCTTCTTATGTCTTTTATTCTTATCTAAAATTTTTAGATTAAAGTAGGTGTTTTATGAAAAAAAATATATTTTATTTATTATCTATTTTATTTGTATTTTTTTATATTAATAACGTTTATGCTTATACTTCATATTTAAATCGTTTATCAAACGGTACTGATATAGTTGCTCGTAACAATAATGAAACTCAGATTTCTTATGATGGTAGTGCAACTATTTATTATAATAATATTAGTATGAATATATCATCTAATGTTGATTATACTTTTAGTGCTAATTATACTTTCGGCTTTTTATATAATAGAAATGACCAACTCGTTGTTTATGATAATACTCAAATATCTTTGGTTGATAAAAATGATAATGTTGTAGCTTTAAAAGGTTGCTCTACTTCTGTTAATAGAGAAAATATTAATTATAGTGGTGGTCAAATATTGTCACAATTCGGTGTGTCAATTACTTGTAAAGATTTTAATGTTACTAGCCCTCGTGTTGGGCTTGGTGTTCGTTTAATGCTTGCAACTTCTTTAACTGGAACTATTGGACCTATTTTAACAAAAAGTGTCGTTAATATTAATTCTTTAGTTCTTGAGCGTTCTGATGGTTTAACAGATAATGATTTGTCCATTATTAATAACAATCAAAATACTGATAAAGTTATAAATAATAATAATCAAAATACTCAAGAAATAATTGATAATCAAAATAAAAATCAAGAAGAAACTAACGAAAAGTTAGAAGAAGCTGAAAATACAAGAAAAGGTATTTTGGGTTTTATTCAAAACATATTTGATGGTATTGTTCACTTACCTGAAAATATTTGGAACTTTATAAAAGGTGGCTTTGAACTTATTGGCAATGCTATAACTGGTTTATTTGATGGTTTAAAAGGTATATTTTTACCCGAACCTGTTTGTAAAACTAGCCCTAATTTGTTGCCTACTAATAAAGATTCTTATACATTAAATGGTGTTACAGTTACTAATAATAATGATGGAACTTATACGTTAAATGGTACAACAACTGCTATTTCAAAATTTTTCTTTTATCAAGGTGATAGTATAACTTTACCTGCTGGTACTTATACTGGTTCATCATTTTCTAATCGTATGGTTTTTATTCGTATGAATTCATCTGATTATCAAAGTTTGTCTAATTCTAAATTAAGTACAATGTCATTTACTTTGTCTTCATCTTTTACTTTTAATAATCTTTATTTATATACTGAAAAAGGTGTTACTTTTAATAATGAAGTTGTAAAGCCTATGCTTGTTGAGGGTTCTTCTATTGGTCAATTTGAGCCTTTTGGAGAAACTTGTGAAAAGACTAGTTTTTGGACTTGGTTTCAAAGATTAGGTGACATGATAGGTAATTTTTTCAGCAATTTATTAAATGGAATTTTAGACGGTTTAAAGGCTTTGTTTATACCTGATGACGATTATTTCACTAATAAGTTTGATGAGCTTACAGATAAAGTTGAAAATAAAATGGGGGTTCTTGCTTATCCTCTAACTATAACAATTCGTACATTTGAATTTTTATTAACTGTAAATGATACTGGCTCTTATGTTATTTCTTGGAACGATATTACAGTACCTAATTTTGAAGAATACGTTATTATAAAAAAAGGCTCTTTTGATTTGTCCGACTTATTAAAAAATTTTTGGATTAAAATGGCACATACTTTATATATGACTTTTGTATCTGCTTATCTTTTATTAGCGTTCTTTAAGTTTTGTAATAATAAATACAGTGATATGTTTGGTGGCGATTATGATAACACTGATTATATTGTCGTTGAGGAAAGTATAGTTGATGTTCATGAAACAGAAAATGGCAAGCGATATGTTAATCATAAAGAAAGGCGTTATAAGGTGAGTGACGAATGATTTTAGAAGCTATATTTAGTCTCTTATTTGGACTTATTAATATTATTTTAGGTTTACTTCCTAAGTTTCCATC
>CANDCB010000121.1 GCA_947383065.1 uncultured Bacillota bacterium
CCCACGGTAAATTACTTGGGTCAGTTTCACTATATACTTTAACTCTTTTAGTTCCTTTAATAACTATTTCATCATTTTCAAAATTTATTATTTCTTCATGAAAAGCACGATGGTTAGTATCATATTTCAATAAATATGCTAGAGTTTCGGCATCTGTTAAATCATTTATGGCAACGATATCAAAATCTGTTCCTTTTATTATTTCACGGAAAGCAAGTCTTCCGATACGACCAAAACCATTAATTGCTACTTTTATCATAATTTTCCTCTTTTCTTATTTATCTATAATTTTCAAAAGCACTCTTGCCTATGAATTCACGTAAAATTGATTCGTCGGTTACATAATCTGAAGGAATCGGGAAGAAAACACGGAGCGAATCGATAAGTCTTCGAGCTTCATTATAAGCTGGAGAGTTACTTTTTACTGAATATAGTAAAGGTTCAACAAAAACTTTTAGGACTCCAACTTCATAAACTAATGATGTATTTACAATACGATTAACATTATTAATATATGGGAAGATATATTTTTCTTCACCACTACGTACAGTATTCCAATAATTAATGGTTTTTCCAACATCAGTAGCACGAGTACGATTATCTCTAACGATACGACGCATTAAGCGTAAATCTGTTGTGGATATATAATTGTGTCTATCAATATTTAATGGAATAAATGGACTTAAATAAACTTTGTATTTTAACTCTGGATCTAAATCAGGAGTCATTTCATCATTAATACTATGTAAGCCCTCCATTAATATTATGGCATTTTCACCTAATTTTATTGGTTCATTATTATATTCTTTTTCTCCTAAGGCAAAATTATAAGTTGGTAAGGAAACTTTTTTACCAGCAATTAAATCTTTTAATTGTTTATTTAACAATTTTAAGTCGAGAGCTGCTAAACTTTCAAAGTCATAATTTCCATTTTCATCTTTAGGAGAGTCCTCACGATTTTTAAAGTAGTCATCAACAGAAATAACTAATGTTTCATATCCACGACTACGTAACTGAAGGGCAACCTTTTTAGTAGTTGTTGTTTTGCCTGATGATGATGGACCAGCAAATAAAATATATTTGGCTTTCTTTTTTATTATGTCATCAACTAATTCATATATTTCGTTATTAAAATTAGTTTCAGTTATTTGAATTAAAGATTCAATTTTACAATCAGAAATGATTTTATTAATATCTGAAATATAAGGAATATTAAGACTTCTTAGCCATTTTTTGCTATTATCAAAACATTTTATAACATTTTGGTAATGAATATATTCTGGTACTTTAAATTTAGTATTTGGAGATGGAAATAATAATACTAGTTTGTTGTCACCTAAAAATATTAAATCATATTTATTTAAACACCCTGTTGAGTATGGCATTTTGGAATAAAAATAATTTATGTAATTTCTTAACTTGTAAACAGTAACTATATTGTTAATTAAGTTATGAATATTAGTTGCTTTTTCTGGAGCTTTTACTCGATTATAATATGCAATTGCTTCTTTTTTTTCGACATTTAAACTATATATACGTTCATCATTAGCAATTATTTCATTTATTTTAGTTTTAAGTTTTTTGGCGTCATTTAAAGTGAATTTTTTTTCGCAATCAATAGTCATATGAATACCATTAGCAATAGAATGGTCAAACGTTACTTCATAGTCTTCTTTGAATGTCTCTTTTAAAGCTACTTCAGTTACAAATTCTAAGCCATATTTGTTTATTTTATAACCATTTGTACTCGTTACATCAATAAATTCTATTTTAGTTGCTCGCATGATTTTAGTATCCATCAAAACGGTTTCATTATCTATTTCAGCTCCAACAATATTATATTGCATTTTACTACGATATAATTTACTTAGTTCATAAATTGTTGTACCTTTTTCAACTTCAATAACAGTACCATCATTAAAAGTTACATTAGTTCTATTTGTTGCCATATATTAATACCTCTCTTATTCTAAAATAATTATACTATAAATTATAGTTAGATAAAACAAAAATTATAATACTTTTAAATATAAAAAATGTACTTTAAATGTACATAACTTTTTATTAGATTTGATAAATGGTGACTTAAAGTTTTTAACTACTTTATTAGAATAATTATAGCATTTATTATTTTGTTAATTAAAATAAGTTAATATATGGTTGTAAAATGTTTTACAGATTTATAATTTAGAATAATGGTTGAGTGAAATATTTTTAAAGTACTTTATGATATAATTATGATGATAGGTGATTATAATGAATGGGAAGTATTCTAAATTATTAATGAGATTAAGTATTATAGTTTTTATTTTATTTTTTAGCTTATTGGTATTTGCTAATTTTAAAGTTGGACCTTATATTACTAATATTGATATTAGTGAAAGTAAAAGATTTGATGATCAAATTATATTTAATATTGAAGTAGAAAATTATTTTTTTAAGTTTAATAAATCAACATGGTGTTTTTTAAGTGAAAATAATGAAAAGCCTTCAGTAGATGATATTGATTGGGTTAAGGCATCAAATGGATATTGTTCTTTTGCTGTAGCTAATAAAGACTATTATGTTTTTGTTAAAGATAAATATGGAAATATTAATGATGTAGAGTCACAGGCTCTTAAAATAAATAAAATATTAAAAATAAAAACTAATAAAGAGACTCTTTATATGTGGGAAGGAAGGGAGGAAACAATAAATTATGAAGTAGTTAAACTGGGTAATGTAAAAGATGAAATAAAATTATCATCTTTAGATGAAACAGTTGCTACAGTTTTGGAAGATGGCAAGATAAGAGGTCTTAAAAATGGTGTTACCAGTATAAAATTAGAAAGCAGTGATGGAAAGGTAAGTACAACAGTAAAAGTAGTAGTTAGTAATTTTATTACAAAACCGGTAATTAATTTTAGAAAAAATTATCTTGGATGTAAACAGTTTAGTTTAGATGAAGCTAATTTGGTTGATGAGATTCTTTTTGATCGAATAAATGATGCTGGATATCAAACCAGAGCGGGAGTAGTTGCGGCGGCAAGGTTTTTAACTTTGGAATTTAACTATCGTATTCATTATTTTGCAGAAAATGGGAGATTAAAAAATTATCCACCATATCATTATGTTGATGGAGAAGGTAGATATTATCATCGCGGACTATATTTAAATGAAAATAAATTTAAAGAAATCAAAGCTAGTTTAGTAGGACCAGCAATATGGGGTTGTGATTTAAAAACTTTTACTAACTTACCAGAATATGTTTATGGAAAAAAGTACCCAAATGGTTTAGATTGTTCAGGTTTTGTAACATGGGCTTTATTTAATGGCGGTTTTGATGTAGGTGATATTGGCGCAGGTGCACATGAGGAATATTATGATTTAGATGATATTGGTCCTAAGATTTATGTTACTAACAATTTAATAGACTCTGGTAAAGTTAAAGTTGGAGATTTAATTGGCAATAATGGGCATATGGCAATTATAGTTGGTATAGATAGTAATAATGTTTATATAGCAGAATCTTTAAATACTACAGCTGGTGTAGTAGTTACAACAGTAGCTAAAAATAATTTGGTTAATAGTATTTATGACTATGTTATTTTAATGGATAATGTCTATAAAGAAGATGGTAATTATACAAATATGTGGTAAAAAATAAATTGATTAAAAAAACTATAAAAGTTGATTTTTATAGTTTTTTAGCGTTTAAAATTATTTAATTCTTATAATCTATTTCTTATTCCTAAATCTTCAGATTCAAACTGGGTATCATATAATATTGCTAATCGTTCATTAAGATAACCAATATAACCATTAGAGCCTTTAATTTTACGAGATAACCTTTTTTGACTTAAAAGATTATTAGCAATAGCTTCTTTTTTTACAGGATCATTAGTTATAAGATTACTTTCACTTGTTATTATATATCTGGTGAGGATTACTTCGCCTTTAGAATTCTTGTTATATTCAAAATAACTATATTGAAAAAACTTTTTTGGGCCTTTTGAAAATTCCCAAATACAACAAAAAAACACTGG
>CANDCB010000122.1 GCA_947383065.1 uncultured Bacillota bacterium
TAGTAAAGACAGCTGATCCATGTGTTCTTGGTAATAAATCTATACTAGCAGATAAAGGACGAATTTCCTTCATACCTCTACCATCTGTACGTTTTTTATCTTTAGTAATCATTCGTCGAAGAACAAGTCCTTCAATACTATTAACAACTTTCTTAACTTGGCTTAATAATTCTTCATAATTTTCTCTTTCACTATAAATTTCAGCAAAGTTTTCTAATGTTGCTTCTTTAACGGCATCAATATCTGCATATTTTTCTAGCTTAGGTTTATCAGATGATAATGCTTCGTACATTTTATCTGTAGCATAAGCTTTAACAGCCTTCTCCACTTCTTCATCTATCTTAGCTAATTCAACCTCTACTTTAGGTTTGCCTATTTCTGAGGCTATTTTTTCTTGGAATTCACATAATGTTTTAATATGTTCATGACCAAACATTAATGCTCCTAACATATCTTTTTCAGAAACTTCTTTACTGCCTGCTTCAACCATACAAATAGCTTCTTTAGTACCTGCCACAGTCAAATGGATTGTTGATTTTTCAGCTTCTTCTACCGTTGGATTAATTATATATTCTTTTCCTATTTTTCCAACAATAACTCCAGCTACGGGACCATCAAAAGGAATATCGCTAATAGCTAGAGATAAAGATGAACCAAATAGTGCAGCCATTTCTGGGGAATTGTCTTGGTCAACTGATAAAACAGTGTTGATAACTTGTACTTCATTTCTAAAGTTTTCATCAAACATTGGTCTTATTGGTCGATCAATCAATCTTGCTGCTAATGTTGCCTGATCAGTAGGTCTTCCCTCACGTTTTATAAAACCACCAGGTATCTTACCAACTGAATAGAGTTTTTCTTGATATAGAACAGTTAGTGGAAAAAAATCCTGTGTAATAGGAGTATGTCCCATTACGGAAGCTGTTAATATAACTGTATCTCCATATCTAATTAAAACTGAACCGTTTGCTTGTTTAGCTAATTCACCCGTTTCAACAATTATCTTTTTTCCTAAAAAATCTAATTCAAATATTTTTTTGCTCATTTTTTTACCTCACATTACTTTAAAATAAAGTCTTTCTCTCATATATTTCCTAAAAAAAGACACTTAAAAATAAGTGCCTACTTTTTAACTATTTTCTTATTCCAAGAGCTTTAATAGTTTCTCTATAGCTTACTACATCATTCTTTTTCAAATAATCTAATAAACTTCTTCTCTTTCCAACCATCATTTGAAGTCCACGTTTAGAATGATAATCATGAGTATGAACTTTTAGATGTTCAGTTAGATTATTAATATCTTCTGTAAGAATAGCTATTTGTACTTCAATAGCTCCTGAATCTTTTTCATTTTTACCAAATTGTTTAATTAATTCAGCTTTTCTTTCTTTTGTTATTGCCATTTTAATTCCTCCTTTTTTATTTTTACCGTTTAATCCTCGTAAGAATTCGGAAGCAAGTCCAGACCAAGATTAAACTTACTTGTTTAATATATCAAATATTTATAATTATATCAAGTTTTTTCTGCTTTATTTTAGCTTTTAAATATTTTATTTAAATAAACATTTTATACGGTTTAGCTTTATGAATATCTTTTTCATATACTTGATATAAAGCGATAATTTTACCATTATATTTTAAAGAGGCGATATTATCTTTAAATTTTTTATTAATAATTGCGCCGTTTTTTACTTTCTCATATAAATTTTTATCAATATTTAAAGTTTCTATATCTTTCAATACATCTTCAATAGTTAAAATCTTAAGATTTTGTGAATCTATTTCTTCTAATGACATAGCATCTTCTAATTTAAATAAGCCTTGTTTAGTTCTTATTAAATCACTCATTGTTCCAATTGTCTTTAATGAAGTACAAATATCTTCAATCAATGCTCTTATATATGTACCTTTTGATACTATAGCACGAAAAACTATTTTATAATCTTTAAAAGATAGTAATTCTATTTCTTTTATATCAATTTCTCTTTTGGGCAATTCAACTTTTATTCCTGCTCGGGCATATTCATATAATTTCTTGCCATTTACTTTAACAGCAGAATAAAGAGGCGTTGTTTGAATACTTTTACCTAAAAAACTATTTAAAACTTTAATTATTTTTTCCTCTGAAATATTAAATGTTTGTTTTTCTAGTAAGTTGCCTGTAATATCTAATGTATCTGTTCTAATGCCTAATTTTATTGTACCAATATATTCTTTATATTCACTAGTCAATAATTCACATAACTTAGTAGCATTACCAAGACAAATTATTAATACTCCACTAGCTATAGGATCTAAAGTACCTGTGTGACCAACTTTTTTGGTATGAAGAATTTTAGATACTTTATTAACAACATCTCTTGAAGTCAAACCTTTTGGTTTATTTACTACTAAAATACCATTAACATCATTTTTCATAATAAACCTTATTTATTAAGATACTTTTTTTCAAAATATCTAACTAAAGGATCAATACTTATAGTTTTATGACATACTCTTTCGATTACTTCTTTATAAGTATATGTTCCACCATATTTATGAATATTTTCTTGCAAAAAATTGGTTATTTCTAAAATTCTATTTTCTTTTAATATCGTATTAATGTCACCTACTTGTTCATTAATTGCTTCATATAACATTCCATCAAGTATAGATCCTAATAAGTAGGATGGAAAATATCCGAATGATCCTTGTGACCAATGAACGTCTTGTAATATACCATCTTTGGCATTTGGGACATCTAAGCCAAAATATTCTTTAGTTTTTTCATTCCATATTTTTTCTAAATCTTTGGCTTTTATTTTATTATTAAACAAGTCTCTTTCTATTTCATAACGCATTATTATATGTAAACAATAAGTTAATTCATCTGCTTCTGTTCTAACTAAAGATGGTTTGGCATCATTTAAATATTCCATAAATTCATCTAATGAAATATCAATTTTTAACATTCTTTTTATATCATCATAGATAGGAATCCAAAAATTTTTATTGCGTCCTAAAATATTCTCAAAGAAACGAGATTGACTTTCGTGCAAACCAAAACTATTTACGCCATAAGTTGCATATTTTTCTAAATTAGATCCAATATTTTGTTCAAAAATACCATGTCCACCTTCATGAATTATTGTCATAATATGTGAAAAAATACTTCTTTCTTTAGCAAAAGCAATTCTAACATCATTACGATTTATTTTATTAGTATAGCCGTGAGGATAAATTCCTAAAGCACCTCGTTCATTATCAAAACCAATATAATTTAATAAATATTTAGATATATCAAATAGTTCACTATCACTATATTCTAGATTATATTTTTTTAAATTCTTAATTTGCAAATTTTTTACTATTGGTATTATTTGTTTTTTTAAATTTTCAAATAAGGGATCAATTTCACTACTAATCATTCCTTTTTCGAAAGAATCTAGCATTTCATCATATAAATTTTTGGATTCAGGAAACATATAACGATAGTAATCTTTTGTAAGTTCAATCATTTCTTCTAAATGTGGTTTAAAGATATTATAATCATCAGCTTTTTTAGCTTCTTGCCAAGCATTATTGGATTTATCACTTGCTTTAAGATAACGTTCCATAAATTCATCTGGTACTCTTTCATCTTTTTTGATATCATCCATAAGTTCTTTAAGATATCTTTGTTCTTCTATTGATAAGTTTGGATACTCATCACTATCTAAAACATCTTGAAGTAACCTTTTTAATTTTTTACTCTTGGATAATTTAAAAGCTTCCATTTCTACTCTATTTTTTATATCAATTAAATAATCAAAAGACTTTTTTGGAGCAATAGTATCAAGTTCCCAATGTAAGATATTAACAATGTAACTTCGATCATCAATTTCTTTTAAGTATTTTAATAATTTTTCTAATTTTTTCATAGTAACTCTCCTTAATATTAAATATAACATTATTTATTTATTCAGTCTATTAATAATTTTAAGAATTAAAAAAGTAGAATGTTAATTATTATTTA
>CANDCB010000123.1 GCA_947383065.1 uncultured Bacillota bacterium
TATTGAAGCCAAGAACATATCAGGTTAAGGAGATAAGCAGTATTTTAATTGAAGATAAAATAAGATTGAAATCTAATATAAAAAATAGTTTAACTTTTTATATGAGTAATAATGTTTTAATAGAGAGGGTATTTTCTAATAATACAAAGTTATTAGATAAAGAGAAAATGATTTTAGATATTCCCTCTAATAGTGATTTAGTTATTTATTCTTTAGGTTTTATAAATATTAAAAAGTCTTGTAAGTTGAAAATATACACTGATATAAAAGATTTAATAGAAGTTAGAGATTCGATGTTTGGAACAATATGAAAAAATTAATAATAAAGGTTATGTTTTATAAAAAGTAATTTCAGAGCGTTTTTAGAAAGAAGGAATGCAGTATGTCAAAAATAAAAGTAATGAGTGAAAATTTAGCTAATAAAATAGCTGCAGGTGAAGTTGTTGAAAAGTGTGCTTCAGTTGTGAAAGAATTAGTAGAAAATAGTATTGATGCTAAAGCGACGAATATAAAAATTGAATTATCGAGTGGAGGACTTTTAGGAATAAAAGTTACGGATAATGGAAGTGGTATGGAAAATGAAGATGCTATATTATCTTTTGGTCGTCATGCAACTAGTAAATTAATTCGTGAAGATGATTTGTTCTTTATAAATACTTTGGGATTTAGAGGTGAGGCGTTACCTTCTATTGCCTCTGTTTCGGAGGTCGATTTAGTAACTTGTGCTAGCGATATAGGGACTCATATCCATATTAAGGGGGGCAAGATTGAAGTTAATGAACCAGAAGCAGCTAGAAAAGGGACAATTATTTCAGTTTCAAATCTTTTTTATAATACCCCCGCGCGTTTAAAATATTTAAAAAGTGAGCAATATGAATTAGCTAATACTGTTTCTTTTATTGAAAAATTATCTTTTTCTTATCCTGAAATAAAATTTGAACTTTTAAATAATGACAAGACAATAATTAAAACTAGTGGTTCAGGTAATCTACTTAAAACTATTCATGAAGTTTATGGTTTAAATGTTTCAAATAAAATGCTAGAGGTTAGAGGAAGTACAGATGATTATGAAATGGAAGGATATATTTGTAAACCTGAAATTTTAAAGTCTAATCGTAATCATATGATTACGATTGTTAATGGTAGAATTGTTAGAAATAATGATTTAAATAGAGCAATTAATGACGCTTATTATACTTATAAACCTGATATAAAGTTTCCAATTGTTGTGTTAAAATTTGAAACAGATCCTACACTAATTGATGTAAATATACATCCTACTAAGCAAGATATAAAGTTAAGTAAGGTGGAAGAATTATATAATATGATTGTAAAAACAATAAAAGATAAGTTATATAGTGAATTACTTATACCTAGTGCTTTAAAAGAAGAAACTTTCGATATAAATTTACCAACTAATTTAATTAAAAATGAAATTGTAGAAAAGAAAGCTTCTGAAGGTACTGATAATATAAAAGATAGTTATCAAACAGAATTAGATTTAAGTGTTAAGGAAGAAGATTCTTCATATGATTCGTCTGAGGCTGAACAATTAATTATAAATCCTGAGTTAAAGAAATTAGTTTTATATCCTGTAGGTTTAGCTTTAGGAACATATATTATTGCTCAGAATGAAGAAGGGGTATATTTGATTGATCAACATGCAGCCCAAGAACGAATAAATTATGAAAAATATCTAAATGCTTTAAAAAATCAAAAGACAACGACAGTAGCTCCTTTATTTCCTATTAATGTTGAATTAAATTCGAGTGATTATTTAACTATTAAGGAACATATTAATATTTTAGTTGATATGGGATTTGTTATTGAGGAGTTTGGATATAATACATACACTATTAAAGAACATCCTACGTGGCTAATAGAAGGCTATGAAGAAGAATCTATTCATAAAATTTTTGATTCAATTATTAGCATTGGAAGCCGTTTTGATCGTGTTAAATTTAATGAGCATATTGCAATTACTTTGGCATGTAAGATGTCTATTAAAGGTAATACAAGAATAAGTACAGAGGCTATGGAAGAAATTTTAAATGAGTTAGTCTTAACTGATAATCCTTATAATTGTCCTCATGGTCGTCCAACTATTATTAAATTTAGTGTTTATGATTTAGAGAAAATGTTTAAAAGAGCAATGAATTAAAAACGATATCATTTTAGGTTGATATCGTTTTTTAGTTTTTCTTAAGTTCCATATCATATAGCTTTTTATATTCTTTATTATTTTTTAAGAGTTCTTCGTGAGTTCCTGTGGCAACGATTTTACCATCATCAACAAGCATGATTTTATCACTATTTATAACTGTTGAAAGACGATGAGCAATAATTAAAATAGTATATTCATTTTTCATATTATTAATGGCATCTTGAATACCTTTTTGGGTTTCGTTATCTAAGGCACTTGTTGCTTCGTCAAATAATATTATTTCGGTTTTTTGAACTAGAGCTCGGGCAATTGCCAAACGTTGCCTTTGCCCTCCTGATAAAGTTAAACCACCTTCACCAACTAATGTGTCATAACCATCAGGTAATGACATTATAAAATCATGTAATCTAGCTAATTTACAAGCTTTAATTATTTCTTCGTCAGTTAATTTATCTTTTACTATAGTAAAGTTTTCTTTAATTGATAAATTAAATATGTAAGGGCTTTGAGTTATAATACTTATATTTCCACGAATAGAATCACAGTCTAATTCTTTAATATTAATTCCGTCAATGAAAATATTTCCACTATTAGGTTCATAGAGTCTGGCAAGTAAGGCAAATATAGTTGATTTTCCAGCACCAGATTTGCCTACAAAAGATACTGTTTGATTATGTTTAACTTTAAAGCTGATACCTTTTAAGACTTCGATATCTTTGTTATAACTAAAATGGACGTTATTAAATTCAAAGTCACCTTTAATATTATGAATATGCTTTGAACCAAATTTTTCTTTTTTGAAAGTGTTGCTATCGATAACTTCAAAAACGCGACCAGCTGAAAGATTAAAGTCTTTAATCCATTCTAATAGTTGAGTTGTTAAAGCAAGGAGATTGAATATTTTACCACGATACATATAGATGACAACGAAATTAGATATACTTAGGTAGCTTTTATTAATCATGTAAATGGCAAGGATAATTAAGAGAAAGTCTAATATATCTCTTATACTTCCCGTAATTAGACTATAAAATCTTCTAATAGAAGTCATTTTTAAGCGTTCTTTATTGAGATTATTAATGTCTTCTTTAATTTTTTTCATAAAGGAATTAGTTGCATTTAATACTTTAACGTCTCTTACTCCACGAACTAATTCGCCAGCTAAGCCTGTTGTTTTTTCAGCGTATTTACGATATTGTTTATCAGTTTGGACAAATTTATTAATCCTAATTCTTTCAAATATAAAAATGATAATAATTGAGAAACAATAATAAAGAAAGATAATTTTATTAATTATGAATATGGCAAGTAAAATACCAATATTAGTAATTAAGTCAGTAAGAGACATATTTAATTGAAGAAAAATATCAGCGATTCTACTTGTATCTTTGACTAAACGATCTATAAATACACCACTAGATTTTTTATCTAAATCACTAGTTTCAATATTTAAAACTTCTAAAGCTAAGTCTATTTGAATATGTTTTAATATTTCAGCAGCAAAAATTTGCGAATATTTTCTTGATAAAAAGTTACAGACATTTCTACTTAATTCAAAGATTAAAATTAAGAAAGAAAATACTAATAGTTCATTTAATAAGCCATCTGTTAATTTTAATAGTTGTTTAGCAGATAATAAAGGAACTATAGCGCCAATTATTGCTAATAAAATATTAAAAAAGAAGTATAAAATAAATTCTTTACGTTGTTTTTTAGCGTATTTAAAAGATAATTTTATATTTTGCCAAAGACTATATTCGTTTTTTGATTGCATATTTTCACCCCATTTAATTGTAATTATACCATAAATTAAAAGTAAATCT
>CANDCB010000124.1 GCA_947383065.1 uncultured Bacillota bacterium
CTTACTTTATCTTTTTTAGTAATTATTTTTCTCTCTTAATTTACTTTAATAACAAAAGGATCTTCAACTGTTCCTTTTCCCGTAAATTCTGCCTTAACATTAATAACTGGACGAACTTCTAAAACTTCATTAGGTAAAACACTAACTAACTTATTATTTTTATATGCATAAACATTATCTGTACCATTTCCATTAGCAAAATATAAGCTACTTCCCATCTCTAAAAGTTTATTGCTTTCTACATCATCAATAATAAGCTTCATTTCCTTAATACTAGGTAATCCTACAAAATTTGATAAATAACCATCAAAATTTACGAGATTATTAACTTCTACATCCATGTAATTAGTTATATCAAAATCTCCTTCAACTAAATACTCCTCATTATTAAAATTCGCCTTAAACCAATCTTCGACTAAAGTTTTAACTTGGCTATCTAAATAACCATTACTTTCTCCATATTTCATTGTTCCAATAGAATTATTTAAAATTAATCTATAAGAGCCATCCCCATTAATTCTTAATATTCTATATAACTTGTCTTTTATTTTAACATAATTATTAAGAGCGTTTGCTTTATAATAATAAGAACGACCCGAATTGTCATTAACCCCTTCTAAACCATCAGGTGATAATTCTTTTACTTCTTCCTCTACAAAAACTAAAGTACAAACTATATTTTGATTAACATATGGTGATGAAATAACTCCGCTTAATGAGTCAAAATCTAAATTACCTTTTTCACATTCCAATGAACCAAAACTATTTTTACTATTAATAGAAGTACTAAACTCGCCTTCTTTGACTTTTGTAAGATAAACATCTTGTTCTCCATTAACTATATTTATTTTAATTGTATATTTTTCTTCCGTTTCTTCCTCTAATTTAGCCGAAAAAGTAATAGCACTCATTGCCAAACATGAACAAGCTATAACAAGTAATGGCACATACATATTACTAAGTTTACTATTATTTCCACGTATACTTTTATTGTTAACTTTTTGTAATTCTTTTTCAGGATTAAATTTCTTCATACTTTTAGCTCCTTATTCTATATATAATTATATAAGAAGACGAAACAAAAAGCAATTATATAATTGCCTTACTCAAATAATATATATACTATTTTAAAAAAATTTTAAATAAAAAAAACTGATTTTTCAGTTTACGCACTCATTGTAATAATAATAGCTATTATTATCAAAAATAAAATTGTTAGGAACCTCTCTCTAGCTTCAATTTTCATACTGCTCCTCCTAACTCTTACACTATATCTAATTTTACTCAAAAATAATAAAAAAGCAAGTTTAAAATACAATATTCTTATACTTTATGTCAATTTACTCATATTTTTTTAAAGAAAAATCTAATTGCTTTATTTTGAAAATCATGAACTACTTTGGGTACAACTGTAATACTTGGCAATTCATGAACACTATTCCATTTATCAATAGCTGTTATAATATATCCCTCTTTATACCTAGGTGGAATAATATTTAAAGGAAACATATGCCTTTTTATTGAATTGGTAATCTTTTTATCCTCTAGCTCAGGAAAATATTTAACATAATTTAAGGCAGCATCTTTAGCATGCGTAAAACCATGTCTCTTAAAAAGAGGTTTCTTAATTTTCATTAATTCAACATAACGACCATTTTCAAATTCTTCTAGTTCTTCAGTACTAATCCACGCTTGACTATAAAAATCATGTAACAAACCAGCTATTGCACAAACTCTTAAATCAGCATTAAAATATCTCCCAACAATAAAAGCTTTAAACGAAACTAAAATCGAATGATCCCAAACACTCATCTTATGATGATGTAAAAACATCTTTCTTCTTTGAAATTCATCATTTAACAAAATATTTTCTACTATTTTTAACCAATCCTCAAATAATGGATGTAAAACTACAGAAGGTTCTATTGAACTAATTAAATCTTCACTATAATAATTCACTTTAATCCCTCCAAATAATTTATTGCATCTTGTAAATTTTTAACAGAAACTATATTGATATTATATCTCTTTTTTTCTTTAATAGCTATAGCTTCCTCATAATTATCTTCTGGAACAAAGAAAACATCGGCTTTTTCTGCTTCTGCTCCCATTATCTTATATTTAACACCACCTATTTCACCTACAGTACCATCTAAATTTATTGTTCCCGTTCCCACAATTTTTTTACCATGAGTTAAATCTTGATTAGTTAAAGCATTATAGACCATCAAAGTCATCATAAGTCCCCCACTAGGACCACTTTCACTACTCTTAGAAGTTATATCAACATTAACATCACTTTTTATATCAAAAGTCGTTATAGCCGAAACTCCTACATATAACTTATCATTTTCCTCATATACTATAGCATAAGTATCTTCTTCTAAACCATCTCTTAAAACCTTAAAATTAATTCTCTCATTTATTTCTTTTGTCTGCACCAAAGCACTTACTTCATTAATATCCTTAACCTCTTGACCATTACACTCTATTATATTATCCCCAACTTTTATATTAGTATTTGCTTTTGGTGAAACATAAGCAACATAATTTATCTTATTTGAAACTTCATAAGGTATTTTAGCAGCATCCATAGCTACAACTGTCGCATAATTTTTACTTTGTTCCAAATATAAATGTGACCTTTTATTAGCATCTTCAATAGTTTCATTTTCATAAGTATTATCTGATATTTTTGAAACTTTCCAATCAGGAATTATTAGCCCTAACAGCACATTCGGAATACTTCCCTGAGCAACAGTAACATATGCCATATTAAAGGAACCTTCAATCTCCTCACTTTTACCATTAATAGTTACACGATTCTCCAAATCTATTATTCCACCTGGCATATTCACCTCATAAGGAACACGACCAAAAATACAAACCAATAAAAAAATAGCTAATAAAAGTCCTACCCAATTTTCATGTATAAATTTTTTTATTACATCATATATCTTATTAAACATGTTATCACCATAATTATTATATCATTTTATGGAGCAATTTATGAAAAATAAATTAAAAGAAGTTTTAATCTTTACAATTATAATTACCTATCTACTCTACTCTCTAACCTTTAATTCTTATATTAAAGAACAAGTAATTTTTTCAATTGATATATGGATTACTAAAATAATTCCTGCCTTATTTCCTACTTTTATAATCATCGACTTAATTTATAATAGCAAAATTCCTTATTATATAAATAAATACTTACACATCGACTTTTTATACATAATAAGTATTATTTCTGGATCACCATCTAACGCTTATATTTTAAAAGATAGAACAGATGATATTACAAAACAACTAAGTGTTACTAAATATACCTCTTTTGTTTTTACCTTTACCTATCTAAATTTTATTTTTGACAAAAAAATTGCTTGGCTTCTTATTATAACTAATATCATCTCCAATATAATTCTCATTATTTTTATTAAACCTAATTCATCTATTTTACCTAATAAAAAGAAAACAAGTTTCTTTAACTGTATAATAAATAGTATTTCTAAAAATATTAATACTTTAATAATTATTTTAGGAACAATTATTTTTTTTAATACTTTACCAATTAATTTAATAAATAATATCTATATAAAATCTTTCATTTTAAGCTTGTTAGAAATTACAACCTCATTAAATAATTTAAGTACATGTAATCTCCCCTTTAATATTAAACTTTTATTTACTATTATTTCTTTATCAACGTGTGGTTTATGTATCGAAAGCCAAATAAAAAGTATCATCAGTGATACTAAATATAACTATAGACAATATCTATTTTATCGTATGTTTCATCTCGCACTCTTTCTAAGTTTAAATCTTCTTATTCTAATACTTTTTCTTTAATTAAATGGTACTCAAACTGAATATAGATAGGAAGAGCACACGTCTGAACTCCAGACACGGTACCTAATCTAGTAAGCCGTCTTCTGCATGAAAATTGGGGGGGGGGGGGGGGGGGGGGGGGGGGG
>CANDCB010000125.1 GCA_947383065.1 uncultured Bacillota bacterium
ACGTTTATTATATATATTCAAAAAGTTATCATTCTTATTATAGTCGTTATGAAGCTTATTATATTTCTTTAAAAAATGGAAATAAAATATTTGATGCTTTAAATCAAATGATAGGCTTTCAAGATTATGAAGGTTCACAGTTTCTTGATATTAATCAGAAAGATTCTATTATAAAAACTTTTGTAGATAATTGGTATGAAAATAATATAAAAAATAATGATGAGCGAGATTATGAAGATTATTTAGAAAATACAGTTTATTGTAATAATCGTAAAGTAGCTAATTTAAATGCTTGGGATCCAAATAATAATATAATAAGTAATAGAAGTGGAGCCATTTCTTTTTATACTAAAAATATAGACTTAGAATGTCCTAATTTTAATGATAGATTTACTATTGATGATAGGGAATTTAGATTTACTAAAAAAGATGGAGATATTTTAGCAAATGGTAATGGTAAATTAAAGTATCCAATTGGTTTGTTGACTAATGACGAATTAAATTTAATTGGAAAAGGTTTTTTACCAAAAGATGGTTGGTGGACTGGAAGTCCTTATAATCTTAATGAAATGTATGCCACTGTAAATTTAGGAGGATTTGATCATTGGGTAACTCCTAATCCATCATTTGTTGGAACAAATGGATGGGCAGTACAGATAAGCGGAGAAGATACAAGGAGAGAGAAAAACGTTCGACCAGTAGTTTCCTTACGCTACGGAACAATGTATGTCAATGCTGGAGATGGTTCAAAAGAAAATCCATATCGAATTGGAGGAGCCATCGAAGATAATAGTTAAGGTAATTAGTTATTTAATTATCTTAACTCAATCTAATAAATAAAGATATTAAGGAGTGATTAAGTATGAAAAGTATATTAAATAAAAAAAATAATAAAGTTTTATTAATATCTTTATTAGTTATATTTATATTTTGTTTAACTCTTTTTAGTTTTACTCGTTCTCAAGAAATAGAAAAACTTGTTGAGCCAAAAGAGGTAGAACAAGGATCGTTAATGACTTATTATTTAGAAATAACTTATGATGGAATAGATAAAAAAGGTTTAAGTTCATCAATAACTTCAGAAGCAGATATAAAAAGTGGCTATATAGAAGTAAGTGATCCTTTACCAGCAGGTTTGTTGTTCAATGGTTTTGAAGAAACAATAGATGGAACTATTGGTGCTTCATATCCAAATGGTGGTGTCTGTATTGGCTCAGTAGTAGATGATAGTGGAAATAATTATACATATACTACTGGTTATGACGAAGAAGGAAATGAAGCTCAAGTAAAAACTACTTATCATGGATTACATTATGATGAAGAAACACGAACTGTTAATTTTAAAGTAAAAGATCTAAAAGCTGGATGTCGATTAACTGTAGGAATAAAAACTAGAACACCATTTCTAGAAGGAAATAATTATAGATTGGACTTTAGAAATAAAGCTTCTGCAAAAGAAGGAAATGAAAATGCTATATCAAATGAAGTATGGACTTGGATAGAAAAACAAAGAACTCCTGAATATAATGTTACTTATCAAATAGATGGTTTAGAAGAAGATGAAGAATTAAAAACAAAATTAATAAGTTTTTTAGAAAGTATAAAAGATTCAGTAACTTATCCAGTAGGACAAGATGTAAGAGTTTTAGAAGCTCCAAAAATAGAGGGATATGAATTTAGTGGTTGGGAAGTAACAACAGAAAATACTACAATTATAAATAATGAATTTAAAATGCCTGAAAGTGATGTAGAACTAAGAGGAAGTTATAGAAAAATTGAAATAAAGAAGTATCCAGTTATCTATGAAATAGAAGGTGAAAAGCCAGAAAATTATAAGGAACCAGCAACAAAGGAATATGTTAAAGATAAGATAATAACAATAGATGAAACTTTAAAAATAGGAGATAAAATAGAAGGATATAAATTTTTAGGTTGGAATATAGAAACTGAAGATATAGAAATGGTTAAAGAATATGAAGGTGGAGAAGAAATACTTTCAAAAACAGCGTTTATAATGCCAGAAAAAGAAGTTAAACTAAAAGGTAGATTTGAAAGAATAAAATATAAAATAGAATTTAAATTTATTGGAGATGTATTACCTAATAATAGTGAATCTTTATTACCACCATCAAAAGAAATATATCCAAAAGCAGAAATAGATTTAAATGAAATAGGAAAAGTAGAAGATGTAATAGGGTATCATTTTATTGGCTGGAATTATGATTATAAATTTGAAGTACCTGAAGAAGTAGAAGGTGGAGTAATAGTAATAGAAGGAGAGTGGATGATAAGAGAATCCAGTTTTGCTCCAGAAATAACTAAAATAATAGAAAATAAGAAATCTTATTATAAAATAGGAGATGAAATTTATTATAAGATAACAGTAACAAATAAAGAAACTTATCCAATATTTAATGTTAAAGTAACTGAAAACTTAAAAGGAGTAGAATTTTTAGAAAGTGAAGATAATAAATATCATTATTATATACCAAATATAAAAAATGTAGTAGAAATAGACCAGATGTTGCCGAATGAAAAAGTGGAAATAAAAGCAAGATATAAAGTAACAGAAAATGGAAATGGTATAATAAAAAATGAAGTAGAAATAACGGGAGCAGAGGTTGGAGAAGATAGACCAAATACATATTTAGATGTCGATGCCAATTTAAAAGCTAGTACAGAAGCTTTCACACAATCAAAAATAAAAATCTGCAAAAACATTGATGAAAAAACAAATAATAATATATTTAATTTTAAGATAAAAGGTCAAAATGAAGGAAATGATTTAGATATATCAATGAATATAAAAAATGATGGTGAAAAAACATGTCAAACAATTCATTTAGATCCAGGAACTTATAATATAAGTGAAGTATTAACTCAAGAATATAGTTTACAAGATATAGAGATAAGTAATAATTTAGAAAATAGCGATATAAGAAATGGTAAACAAGTAAATATCAAGTTAGGAGAAAGTTATGAAATAACATTTAATAATAAATATCGAGGGAAAGGATTCTTTAGAACATTTGGTAGTATTATAAATAAAATAAGAGCAAAGGAGAAAGATTAGAGTTGAAAAAGATTTTTAGTAATAAGAAAAATGCTATTTTATTTCCCACAATCTTCATTCTTCTAATGTTATTAATTTTTAATAATACTAAATCAATTTTTATAAATGTATTAGAAAAATTTGCTCCAAATGAAATTAATGTAGATAATTGGGAAATTTCAACAGTTTTTTTCGATTCTACTGTTGATAATGGTGAAACTCCTTTAACAGAAATTAATTGGGAAATATCTGATGGTTATAAAGCCTTACAGTCAAGAGAAATAAGAACTCAAATAATTTATAAAAATAAGAATGTTGATAATACGTATAATCCTGGAGAATTAGTTTTTACTATTCCAAATTTAATTTATTCTAATAGAGATATCGAAGATACAATATATAATTCTCAACTAAAGACTACTATAAAAGTTGCTGCTAACAGTCCAAGTCATTCTGGATTAGAATGGACTTTATTTGATGGAAAAACTTCACCTTCTGATAAGCAAAAAACATTGACTTTTAAGAATGCTGTAGCTTTTGATTCAAAAGCTAACTTTCAAGGCATTATAAATATTACATATACTTTAATGCCAGAAGCTGAAACTCCAGAAAAATATGACGCTGATTGTGTTCATAGCTATTCTAAAAAAATTAAGGCTATTTTAAATGATAAAAAAGAAAGTAACGAAATTACTTTTGATTATAAAAGGACATATGTTCATCCATGGAAACAAAAAGAATTTAAAGTTTATAAAGATGCTTCTAAAATAAGAGCTTATGATGGTCTTGGTGAAGATGCTGAAGACTATACTTGGGTAAATTATACAATTTCAAATGATGCAAGTAAAGATGCATATCCTAACATTGGATTAACTGATTACTATATGACAGATCAACTGCCAACAGATTGCAA
>CANDCB010000126.1 GCA_947383065.1 uncultured Bacillota bacterium
TTCGTTTTTTAATTTGTTTACCTGGTTGTCATAAAATTTTGTTATTTCCACCTGCCTCTGCCAACCAGGGGCTGGGACTAAAGGTTTGGTTTTACCAACCCAATTTGGATTTGGTTCATTGCCTGTATTTATTTTAATTATATCGCCGTCTTGAAGTTCGTAATTTAAAGGAACAATTTGGTCATTTACTATAGCTCCTATAGTTCTATCACCAACGCCGCTATGAATACGATAGGCAAAATCAATAGGAGTTGCTCCT
Source organism: uncultured Bacillota bacterium (assembly GCA_947383065.1). Next base: position 260 of record CANDCB010000126.1, read on the forward strand.
TTTGGGAGTTCTAGAACATCACCTTTGGGAGTATAACAATATATTAAGTCACTTAAAAGTTCATTATTTAGATTGGCGGCAAATTCAGTATCATTTTCTACGTAATTATTTGTCTCAATGATATTTCTAAACATTTCTAGTTTATGTTCCATCATGTTTTGTATTTTAACAGAACCTTTTTCTTTATATGACCAATGAGAAGCTATACCTTTTTCAGCAATTTCATCCATTTCATATGTTCTTACCTGAACTTCAAATAAATGGCCATCACGACCAAAAATGGTAGTATGTAAGCTTTGATACATATTTTCTTTTGGATTAGCTATATAGTCTTTAAATCTTCTTGGCATAGGACGAAATTTACTATGAATTAGACCAATAGTTAAATAACAATCTTGAACTGTTTCGACAAAGACTCTTAAAGCTAAAATGTCATAAATATCACTAAATCTTTTACCGTTATCCATTTTATTATAAAGGCTATGAACAGATTTGACACGACCTTTTATTTTGAAATTTATGCCATTTTCAGTTAATATTTCTGAAATACTTTGTTTCATTTCAAGAAGTAATTCGTTTAATTCTTCGCGTGATGCATCTAGCTGTTCTAAAATATCATTATATACATCGGGTTTTAAATAACGTAAACACCAATCTTCTAGTTCGCTTTTAATGCTGTTAATTCCTAAGCGATGGGCAATAGGTATTAAAACAGTTGTGGTTTCATTAGCTTTTTGTTTTTGAACATCACTAGGTAAAGCATAAAGAGTTCGCATATTATGTAATCTATCAGCAAGTTTGATAAAAAGAACTCTTACATCTTCGGCTAAGCCGACTAAAACTTTTCTTAAATATTGAGCTGAGGAATCTTTATCATCAGATAATTCTAAGCGATTTATTTTACTTAAAGTTTTAACAATAGATGAAACTTCTTTGCCAAATTCTTCTTCTAGTTCTTCAATTTTTGTTTCAGTATGATTAATTGTTTCATGTAATAAAGCACAGACAATTGTAATATAATCAACATTTAAGTCGACTAGAATATTAGCTACTTCAAGAGGATGGGATATATAACTATCCCCATTTAATCTTGTAAGATTTTTGTGACGCTCTTTGGCAAATGTATATGCTTTATCTATTAAATCTAATTCGTCTTTTTTATATATTTTTTTAACTTTATCATATAACTCATCATAAGTAATAGGTTTTTCTAATAATACCTCAGACATATTTTCCTCCTGTTTATTAAGATTTTAATTTTGGTAAATCAAGACTTTCTTCTATAAAAACTTTTTTGGGCATATATTTATTGTGATAATAATTAACGATTAATTTATTATCAGTTTTTAATATATCGTCAACCATATCACATAATTCTAAACCATACGATTTATTCCATTTGTTTAGACGCATATAATCCCATATATCATTTTCATTAACGTATTTATATCCATTTTTATTTAACATTTTTTTCTTACTTCGTAAAGCAGGCTTAATACGAGCATAAAGTTCTTCTTGCGAAGCAAATGTTATTTCTTCATTTTTTTTCATCTTAAATCACCTATTTAAATAATTTCGATATTTTAATTATATAACAAAAACAAAAACTTATAAAGGAGTAAGAATGAAAAATAAATTTTTAAAATCAACTTTAATTCTTTTAGTTGGAGGATGTATTACTAAAATAATTGGTCTTGTAATTAAAGTTATTACTACAAGAACTATAGGACTCGATGGTGTTGCTTTGTTATCTTTAATTAATCCAACTTATTCTTTATTATTAAGTTTAGCTAATTTTAATATTTTGATTTCAACAAGTAAAAGAATAAGTGCTAAGGCTAATCCTAAAAAAGTAATTATAAATTCTTGTTATATTATGTTTGTTTTAAATGTTATTTTAATTTCATTTATGTTTTTAGTAACTCGATATTTAAGTTTTAATTTACTTAAAAGTAAAGAAGCTTATTATCCTTTACTTGCTTGTACATTATCGCTTCCTTTTGTATCTTTAGGCTATATTGTTAAAGGATATTTTTATGGTAAGCAAAATGTTACGCCACATATGATTAGTAATGTTTTAGAACAAGCCCTACGTTTAGGTATTATATCTTTTTTGTTACCACTTGTAATTCCTTATGGAAATGTTGTAACAATTACTGTTTTAATGCTTCTTAATATCATTAGTGAATCATTTTCAATTATTATGCTTTTAATCTTTATTCCTAAAAATAAAGTTATTACTAAAGAGGATCTTAAATTTGATTCTAGGGAAACTCATGAGATACTTGCAATAAGTGTTCCTAGTATAAGTGGAAGATTATTAGGAAATATAGGATTTTTTTTAGAACCAATTATTTTAAACAGAGTTTTACTTTATACTGGTTGTAGTCTTCAGTATATAACAAGAGAATATGGTATATATAATGCTTATGTAATTGGAACTTTGCTTTTTCCTTCTTTTATTATAGCAGCAATTTCTAATGCTTTATTACCCGAAATATCTAAGCATTTTGCGGAAAAAAATATAAAAATGGTTAAAAAAAGAATAAAGGAATCTTTAATGATTTCTATATGTTTTGGAATAGTATGTACTTTAGGAATTTATTTTTTAGCAGAATTTATTTTAAAAATTCTTTATGATACAACAGCAGGTTTAGAATATATCAAAATTCTCTGCCCTTTCTTTATTCTTTTTTATTTAGAATCTCCTTTGTGTAGTATTTTAACAGGAATAAATAAAGTTAAAATATGTACTTTAATAAGTACGACGGGAATTGTGATAAAGTTATTGGTATTAATTATTCTAGGACTTTTAAATTTTAAAATTTATGCTTTAATTATTTCAGAAATAGTTGATATTGTCTATGTGACTTTATTAAATTATCTGGCATTAAAAAAAGAACTTAAGCGTTCTTCTTAATAATGTAAACGTGAGTTTTATTGTAGACAGCATAAAATACTTGATCGAGGGATAAGTTATTGTTTTTTAAAAGGTCTAGAACCCATTCTTCTGTTTTATTAATATTATGGATGTTTTCTTCTTGAAGTGTACCTTCGACAATTATTGGTAAAGGCAAAGGAGTTTTTATTTTTAGGGGTTTATATTTAAATATAGATAATTGACCATTCGTTTCTAAAAAAGCATATTCTACTTCTTCAACCGAAGCAATACCTTTTTTTCTTAATTCTAAAAGTAAATCATCTATTGTGTAACGTTGGTTAATTAAATTTTTATAGATAATTTTTCCTTCGTTAATAATAATTGTTGGTTTACCACCAAAAACTTTATTAAACCAGCGAGACTTAATACTAAAAAAGCCTAAAACTATTTCTAATATTACTAAAACAGAAATTGGTAAAACAGCTAATAAAATAGATTCATCAGTTTTTTCGATGCTTATAGCGACTATTTCAGCGATTAAAATAGATACTATTAAATCAATTACTCCTAATTGACCTATTTCTCTTTTACCCATTATTCGATAAGCAAAAGTTATGAAAAAATAAAAAAATAATGTTCTAATTATTGTATCAAACATATTATCACCTAATTTTATTATGGGAATAAACTTGAATTTTTAAACATAAACTTTAATAGGTGATTAAATGAAATTATTAAAAAAATATGATTATATTTGGAAATTTATTATTTTTATTATATTAGTGTCTGTAATATTAACGATAGATCGGAAGA
>CANDCB010000127.1 GCA_947383065.1 uncultured Bacillota bacterium
GTTATCAAGTTATCTATATTATAAAATATGGGATGAGTTAATGGAAAAATTTAAAATGGATCATACACCACATGAATGCAGACATACATTCAGAAGTAGATTAGATTCAGCAGGTGCAAATAAGAAATGTATTGATATGTTAATGGGTCACAAATACAAAGAAGTTGGTGAAAGAGTTTATACACATAAAACACTTGAAGAACTAAAATATGCAATTGAACTAATAACAAGTTAGTAACAAAAAAGAACCCCAATCCTTTATTTATAAGGGTTGGGGTTTAACTTTAAAATATTATATCATAATTTATATAACCCACAAAAATAAATTAGATTAAAATTTAAATAGTTCTTATCTAATTCCCTTAAAAATATTAAAAATATTTTTATGATATAATAACTTATGGTGATTTAAATGTTTTTATATACTTTAGATAACAAAAGATATCACACTCTAAATTATTATTTTAAAAATAAATATGGCAAAAAAACATTTAAAGTTTCTTTAAATGGTGGTTTTTCTTGTCCAAATAAAATAAATGGTAATGGATGTATTTTTTGTTCAAATCTTGGTTCAGGAGATTTTGCAGGTAATAAAAATGATGATTTAGTTACTCAATTTAATAATGTTAAAAAAATAATGGAAAAAAAATGGCCTAATAGTTTTTATATAGGATATTTTCAAGCTAATACGAATACCTATGCCCCAGTTAGCGTTTTAAAAGAAAAATATGAAAAAATCCTATCTTTACCAAATATTGTTGGTTTAAACATTGCAACTAGAAGTGATGCTATTACAGAAGAATGTTATAATTATTTAGAAGATTTAAATAAAAGAACAAATTTAATAATTGAACTAGGTTTACAATCTATTCATGAAAAAACATTACAATTTATAAATAGAGGCCACGACTTAAATAATTTTACAAAAGCCGTTAAAGAACTACAAAAAAGAAATATCGAAGTTGTCGTTCATATAATAAATGGTCTCCCTAATGAAACTAAAGAAGATATGTTAGAAACAATAAAATTTTTAAACACTCTAAAAATAGATGGCATAAAGATTCATATGCTTCATATCATAAAAAATACAGCTTTAGCTGATTACTATCAAAAAAATAAATTCCATATCCTATCCAAAGAAGAATATATAGATATTGTAATAAGTCAGTTGGAACTACTAAACCCTAAAATAGTCATTCACCGAATTACTGGTGACCCAAAAAAAGAAGATTTAATCGAACCAACATGGCTATTAAAAAAATTCTGTCTTCTAAATGACATCGATAAAGAAACGGTAAGAAGAAATACTTATCAAGGACGTTTACTAGAAAAATAACTATTACTTATTTTCATCAAAATTTGACAATATTCCATAAATTATGTAAGATATTCCTCAAAAAAGAGGGGATTTACATGATTAGTTATGGTGAAATTAATAAATTATTTAAAAATTTTGATTCAAATTCCTATAATAGAAAACAAATAGGAAGCGATAAACAATTAGTTATAACTATTTATGAATTTCTAAATAAACTTAATATTGCCAAAGATATTTTAAATATTTTAATCGATTCTATTGCATATTTAAACAAAGACAGTATAAATATTCCTTTATTTTTAGAACTATTAAGTAAATCATTAGGTTTTGTAAATGAATATACTATCCATGAAGTTTTAGAAGCTGTTCAAGATGTTCATGATACTTATTTTAGAGATGATCTAAATATTAATTTAGAAGAATATTTACATGACACAAGTGAAAATCGAATGCGAAAATTATTTTTAGATAGAAATGGTAAATATCTAGAAAAAGATTTTAATAGTGAAAGATATATTATTTATATAAGTGATTTAAAATTAATGGCAGCAATTTGTTTAGATTCAAAAGAATATAATGAATTTATTGGCTATATAGAAGATTTTAAAACTTACCAATTAAGTTACTCTCCTTTATTAATTTTTAAAACATATACTAAATTACGTAAAAATTTAAAAGGAATGTCTAGATTATTCTGGGATTTATTATTTGGCAATGAATATTTAATATCACTTTATAAATGTAACATCAATTTAAGTGATATTTATAAAGAAAATATCTATAGTCTTGAAGATCCAAGTAATATTAATACTTCATATTTAGTACAATTAGATTTATTCTCTTATCAAAAAGAAGAAGAAAAAATTAGAATCAATGAAACAGTCAAATCTTTTCAAATTTGTACCATATATAATTGTAAAGAACTTCCAAGTTTTAAACATGAAAAAGATTTATTATTATATTATGAGAATTTATTAAAGAAAAATAAACGAGATATTATTGTATTACCAAAACTAAAAAATGAAGTTCGAAATAGTTATATTTATGATATAAATTAGATTATGAAAAAAACCGAATTTATCGGTTTTTTTATTTTATATTTTAGCCAATCTTTCTCTAATACGTTTTGTACCTAATAACTTTAAAATTATGTAAAGATCAGGAGTTTGCGTTAAAGAAGTAACTCCTACTCTAATTATATTAGAAATATCAGCTATACTTCCTTTATAATTATTAGGATTATCTTTATATTCTTTCATATTAGGACAAAAACCTAATTCCAAAGCCATATCTTTCATCTTATTAAACCAATTTTCTTTATCATCATTTTCATCATAATAACTATCAAAATATAAATCTAAGACACTCTTTATTTCCTCTTTAGAATATTTATCATCAAAATTATAAACTACATCTAAAAACAATTCATCAAACATATACCAAATTTGACTTTTTACTTCTGATAAAGATGCATAATCCTTACGTGGTTTCTTTTGCTCTCTTTCTATATTTAAAACTTGAATTGTATAGTCCTTATACTTATTAATAAGATTATTAAATTCTTCATCATATTCTTTAGTCCAAACATCTAAAAGATCAAAAACCTCAGTTGCTTTTAACTTTGAAAGATAATTTTTAGAAATATTATCCAGTTTATCTAAATCAAATAAAGCACCTGATGAAGACATTTTTTTAGGCGAAAATTCAAACTCTGTAAAATGACTATCAGGATGATTATTACGCCATTCTTCATAATTAGAATTAATAATTGTCATCAAAGCTTCTATAACTGCAAGTATAGGATATCCTTTTTCTTCATAATATGTCATACGAGCTTCTGGATCCAAACGCTTAGATATTTTTCTTATTCTATCTCCATCTTTTTTTATAATTAATGGTGTATGAATATATTTAGGCATTTTAAATCCAAATGTTTTAAATAATTCATAATGAACGGGAACAGAACTAATCCACTCTTGTCCACGTACAACATGTGTTGTTCGCATTAAATGATCATCTACTAAATGAGCAAAATGATATGTTGGCAATAAATTACTTGATTTCATTATTGGAATATCAATATCATTTTCAGGAAACTCCATCTCTCCATTAACCAAATCATTAAACTTAAATTTTTTATTAAAATCTCCACTAGATTTTAAACGTATTGTAAATTTCTCACCATTTTTTATATGTGAAGCAGCTTCATCAGGTGTCAAATTACGATATTTAGCATAACGACCATAAATTCCTATTCTTCTTTTATCCTTAGTTTGCGAAGCTCTAATTGAATCCATCTCCTCCTGTGTCAAGAAACATGGATAAGCTTTTCCTTCTATTATTAAATGTTTGATAAAAGTATGATAAATTTCTTTCCTTTCAGATTGAATATAAGGACCATATTCTCCATTTGTCTTACTTATATCACGATACTCATATTCATCAGGATTCATTTCATAATGATCAAGTACATGTCTTATGTACTCAACTGCTCCCTCTATTTCACGAGCTGAATCAGTATCCTCATTACGAAGAAAAAAAACACCATCACTTTTCTTTGCCATTACATAATCAATTGTTGCCGACATAAAATTACCAATATGCATAAATCCTGTAGGAGATGGTGCATATCTT
>CANDCB010000128.1 GCA_947383065.1 uncultured Bacillota bacterium
ATTTACTTTTAAAAAGGTAATACTTGGCTTGTTATTGGTTACTGTGATATTAATTTGTTTTATTTTTATAAAAAATATAGTGACAAATTATAAAAATCAAAAATTTATAGAAAAAATTGATAAAATTCAGCAAGAGAAAACAATGAACGTTATTGTTAATATAAATCCAAGTATAGCGTTAGTTATAAAAAATGAAACTATTATTGATAGTTATTGTTTAAATGAAGACTGTGTTGATTTATTAAATAAGATGAATGTAACGTATAATGATAATATAAATAACCAAAAATTTGATAAAATTATTAATCTTTTATATGATAATGCTAAAAATTATGGGTATGATACTTCGCAAGGTATTAGTATTTCTTCTTCTGATATTAAAGTAGAGAGTTTAGTCAAAAATGTAAATAATTCTTCGTTCCAACATATAACTTTAGATGAAGAAAAAAAGTTATTGGAAAATGTTAGTGAAGAATTAGAAAAAAATATTATTTCTAAAGAAGAATATAATGAAAAACTTTTAGAAGAATTACAAAAAGATAGTGAATATGATAAAACATATTATTGTTTAATTGATAATGATGAAGTTAAGTGTTATATGAAAGATTTTATGATGGATGTAGATTTTAGTAATAATGATATTATTAATCAAATTAAAGAGATAACAGTTGATTATAATCGTTTTAAAGGACTATTAAAAAAATTTAATTTTTCATATAATTTTACAACTGTTGACGGAGAACCAGAAAAGATTATAAATTTAAATGATGGTTATTCTTATTATTATGGAGATAGTGCAGCTTGTCCAGTTATGGATTGTACTGATAATAAAATTTATGAAACAATAAAAGTTAAAAATGTTTTAATGCCTAATGAAAGTGCTTCTTCAGCATTAATGGGGGCAACAGATGCTATTATATATATACCTTTTACTAAAGTTGATTTATTGACAAAAACATATGAAAAGAAAGATGTTATTGCAATAACAAAAGATTGTCCGATTAATAAAGTTTATTATGGAATTAATTAGTTAAGAAAAAGTTTGATTCTTTAAAAAAAATACTAGTTATAAAAAACTAGTTTTTAAATGCTATTTTGTTTTTTGTGATAGATTACATTCTACAGCTTGATATTTCCTACGACCTTGTGTTGTAATCATTAATTTTTTTAGAAGGTCTTCTAAAGTGCTGAATCCGGAAAATATATCTTGAATGGATTTTAATATATATTTTTGCATTTTTTCTGAAGATAGAAATAAGTAAAATAATATTTCAGCTTTTATAGTTGATTCTATGTAGACATATTTTAAGGTTTCAAAAGGGAAAAGTCGATAATAATTTAAATCGTTATGGAGAGATTTCAATCTTTCGAGTTCAACAGCTAAAAATTCTTTTTGTCCTGATAAGTAAGCATGTAATTTTTCCATAAAAATAGAAAGAACTTCAGAATTTGTGTAATCTTTAATTGCTCCTTGATGGGAACTTTCTTGGGTATGGGTTATTTCGTGAGTATATGAAAAAGGGGTAATTATTGTTGTTGGTGTTTCTATACTAATATTTCTATATATAATATTTTCGCGGGGAATAAGAGGATATTTACTTAATCTAAAATATTGATGAGTGGGATTATTGATTATATAACTTTTTATATTGGTTATTTTATCGTCTTTAATTGGTATATCAAAAGGAGAACCTTTAATTGTAAGATGACTTATTTTTTTAGAGAGTTTTCTAGGATTGGGAATATTTTCAACCATTTTTAAAAATTCTTCATCTTGTTCTAAAGGTATTATTCTAACACTTTGGGGAGTAAAGAATTTTAAGAAAAAACTTTGAGATTGTTTTACGATATCGCTGGCTGTTAAATTAAGAGGTGATTCATCTAATTTAGTGTGAGTTAAAAGATTACTTAGATAAGCTAAAAATTGGATTTTATCATTATCTAGGGGAAATGTTTTTATTTCAGGATTATATCCAAATGCTTTTATTTTTTCTTTATCTTCTAAAGTCATATTTTTCCCCTCCTTTAAATAAGACTATTTTAACTTTATATTAAATTTAAGTCAAAATTTAGTATTTATTTTAATGTTTAATAGTTAAAAATTTTTAGTATTACGAAATATATTTTAAGTGTTATAATTTAAATTATAAGTATTTATGCTTTATGAATTAATTGAGGTGTATTATATGGATTTTATTTTAGAAGTTTTATTAGAGTTGATTTTAGAGGGGAGTTTGGCAATTAGTCAAAATAAAAAAGTACCTAGAGTTATAAGGTATCCTTTGATTATTTTTATTATATTTTTATTTTTAGGAGTTACATTTATTATAATTTTTACTGGATTTTTATTATATCAAAAATTAAATAAAATATTTGGAATATTATTGATATTAATAGGGATTATTTTTTTAATATTTAGTATTATTAAGTTTAAAAAGTTATATTTAATAAAGAATAATAATTTTAAACAGGAGTAAATAAATTTTATATTATTTGATAATTAATTTTTAATATATAAAGTATAAAATATGGTTTAAAAAGAATGAAAAAGTGATATAATTTTAATGATGAATTAAAAAAATTTAGAAAGAAGGAAAATTTTAAGATGAAATTTAAGAAAATAATATTAGGATCTCTTGCTATTTTAGGTGCTATATCTTTAGCAACTGGATGTTCTTCAGAAAAAGTAGAAGAAAAACAAAAAGAGGAACCGAAAGGAAATTGTACAGTATTTGAGTGCATTAAAAAAATAGAAGTTACAAATACTAAAGAAGAAATAGATGAAATCATAGGTTTTGAGGGAGAAACTAGTGAATATAGTGGTGAAGTTACATGGAAACTAGACTCAAAAAATTGGATAACATTAAAACCAGGAACTGATAGTCAAATAGTACAAGCAACAATTGATAAAGAGACTATAAAAAATGATAATGTAACATTGCCTGCTTCAAAGGAATTACAAGAATTAATTAATAAGGGGATAACTTATGAAGAATTAGTCGAAAAAATTGGTGCTGAAGGAGTTATTAATAGCAAAACAAAGACTTCTGTAGGATATATTTGGGCTGATAAAAATGGGCAAAGACTAGGAGCAACTATCAATAATAAAAGTAAAAAATGTACAGTAGCAAGTTATAGATAATAATAAATACAGGTAAGATTCTTATTAAAATACCTGTATTTTTCAAATTAAAGGTGGTATAGATGAAAGACTTAGTAGATTTTGGAATTTTAATAATAATTTATTTTTGGAAGTTTTTTAAGAAATGGAAAGAAAAAGGAAATGATGTACTTTTATTAAATACAACTATGTATATATATTTGTCTTTTTTATTATATTTTACTTTAATGCCAATAATAACATCTTTACCATTTATATTTAATCATCCTTATGAACCTATGAATTTAATTCCATTTATTGATTGTTTTAATGGGCGTGGGGATTTTATTAGGCAGATATTATTAAATATTTTAATGACTATTCCATTTGGATTTTTAATTTCTATAATAAAAAGAAAAAATATAAATTTATCGAAAGTTTTATTCTACACTTTTTTACTAAGTTTATCTATAGAAATATTACAGCCTTTAATAAGTGGTATTAGATCATCTGATATAACAGATGTAATTACAAATACAATAGGAGGATTTTTAGGTTATATATTATATTTGATATTTAAGCCAATAATAAATAAAATATTAGATTTTTTAAATAATAAAAAATCATATGAGAAAGCATAATAAATGCTTTTTTGTTTGCTTTGTTACTTTTATAGAGTTCTTTATAAATACATGTTATAATATTTATGAAGGAATGGTTTATTTATGATATATAAAAGATTTAATAATACTATAGTAGCGAGAATTGATAAAGGTGAAGAAATACTTAGTAAAATCAAGGAGATTGCA
>CANDCB010000129.1 GCA_947383065.1 uncultured Bacillota bacterium
CAACACCCCAAGACGTCACACTCTTTCCCTACACGACGCTCTTCCGATCTAATTGCTATGAAAGGAAAAAGATATGCCTTACATTATTTAAAAGAAGTAAAAAAAGGTGATGAAGTAATATATCAGTACGAAAATAATTTACTTAATAAAGTTGATTCCAATTTTGAACGTATAGAAAAAGGCTTTATTGAAGTTTTAAAAGGAACAGGTGGTGGGTATACCGATTTAAAATTTAAACCTGCTGGCAAGACTGGTACAGCTGAAGTTATAAATTTTAAAGGTGTTACAACAATCAATCAAAGTTATGTAATGTATGCGCCTTATAATGCCCCCAAATACTCAATTGTCGTGATGAGTCCTAATATTTCTTATAATAATGATAAGGATAATTATATAGCACCAATTAACCGTTATATTTCTAAAGAAGTAAGTAATTTATTGTTTGAAAATTAATAAAAGTATGATACAATAGGTACGGATTGAAAAAGGAGGGCAGTAATCATGGCCAAAAATGAAACAAGACCTAATATTTGTCTAGTTTGTACTGAATGTAAACACGAAAATTATGTTACTGTAAAAAACAAAAAAAATACAACAGATAAACTAGAATTAAAAAAATATTGTAAATGGTGTAACAAAGCAACTGTTCATAAAGAGAAAAAATAGTTTGGGGTGTAAAAAATGAATGGTTTAATAAATATTAATGATATAAAAAATGGAATGACTATCATCTATGATGGAAAGTTATATTTAGTTCAAAGTTTCTTACATGTAAAACCTGGTAAAGGTGCTGCTTTCATGAAAGTAAAAATGCGTAATTTAAGAACTGGAGCAATTATTGAAGAAACAATTAATAGTAGTGTTAAAGTCGAAAAAGCTCACGTTGATAAAAAGAAAATGTCTTATCTATATAATAGCGGAACTGGTTATGTTTTTATGGATAATGAAACATATGAGCAAAATGAAATTACTGAAGATAAATTAGAAAATGAAAAGAAATTTTTAAAAGAAAATATGGAAGTTCAAATCGACTTTTACCAAGGAGAGATTATTGGTGTTACTTTACCTGAAAAGGTAGAATACGAAGTTATTGAAACAACAGAAGCTGTAAAAGGTAATACAACAAATAATGCTCAAAAAGATGCTACTTTAGAAAATGGTTATGTTGTAAAAGTTCCATTATTTATTAGTCAAGGTGAAAAGATTATTGTTTCTACCCTTGATGGAAAGTATTCAAGTAGAGCTTAAATAAGCTCTTTTTTGATGATTTTAAAATACTAATCTACTCAATATTTGTCAACTAATGTCCATATTAAAAGGTAAACAGATACAGTTTAATATTTATGTGTTAAAATATATGTTATAAAGAAAGATTATTTTCATAAAATTAGTAAGGTGATTATATGTACACATATAAAGGCATAAATATCAATTTTAAAGATTACGGTAATAAATTAGGAGATACAATAGTCTACCTTCATGGTTGGGGACAAAATATAGAAATGATGGAACCTATAGCTGATCCTTTAAAAAATACTCATCGACTTATTATTTTAGATTTGCCAGGTTTCGGAAAATCAGATGAACCAACCTATGCTTGGACTTTAGAAGAATATGTCGATATGGTCCATTCTTTACTAGAGCATTTAAACATTAAAACCCCCATGTTAGTAGGCCATTCTTTTGGTGGGAAACTGTGTTTAATTTATGCTACTAAATATGAAGTAAAAAAAATGCTTTTACTAGCATGTCCTTATAAAGTTAGAGCTAAAAAGATTTCTTGGAAAGTAAGACTATTAAAAAAAATGAAAAACATTCCTGGTTTAGGAAAACTAGCCAATAAAATAAAGTCCAAAATGGGTTCGACTGATTACCGAAATGCTACTCCTATTATGAGAGATGTACTAGTAAAACATGTAAATACAGATATATCTTCAGACATAAAAAAAATAAAATGTCCTACCTTTATTATTTGGGGTGACAAAGACACCGAAGTTCCTGTCGAAGATGCGTATGAACTAGAGAACTTATTACAAGATAGTGGCTTAGCAGTTTATGAAGGATGTACTCATTATGCTTATTTAGAAAGATTGACAAAGACTAATACAATAATAGCATCTTTTATGAAATAAATATTATCTAAAAATTATTTGCTTTGCAAAAATAAGTATGGAGAAGTGATATTATGACATTATTATTTTACTTATCTTTAATAATTTATATTATTAGCGTTTATATTGTTAGCACCAAGGCTTTACATATGTTGCAACAAAATAGATATAATAGGGGTTATAGATATATTAAATGGATTTTAAAAAATTTTAAAGATAATTTTTTGAACTTTAATTTATTATTTTTAATATTTCTTATAATGTATATTACAGATATACTAAATGAATTAAGTCCATATTTATTTATTTTGATTTGTCTATTTACAACATATGTTTTCATTGATAATCGAAAAAAAGATGTTACAAAACTTCCTTTAAAATATACTGCCCGTATAAAAAGAATTATTATAACTACTTTTATTATCTATTTAATACCTTGTTCTATAATGATTTTTACATTTAATAATATATATTTAAATCTTTATTATTTAATTTTAAGTATCTTGCTATATTTTAACTATTTTATTATTTTATTAGCTAATTTTCTCAATAGACCAATAGAGAAATTAGTAGGCATTTATTTTCTAAATAAAGCCCAAAATAAACTTGCTTCAATGACTAATATGGAAGTTATAGGAATAACTGGTAGCTATGGTAAAACTAGTACAAAAAATGTTTTAAAAGACATTTTAAGTGTTAAATATAATGTCTTTAAAACTCCTGCTAATTATAATACTCCATATGGCCTCATGATTACAATAAATGAATATCTAGATATATATAATGATTATTTTATTGCTGAAATGGGAGCCTGTAAAAAAGGCGAAATTAAGGAATTATGTGATATCGTTAAACCTAAATATGGTATTTTAACTCGTGTTGGTTTAGCACATTTAGAAACTTTTGGAACAGAAGAAAATATCCAGCATACCAAATTTGAGTTAATTGAATCATTACCATCTGATGGTCTTGGAATCCTTAATGGTGATGACCCAAAACAATTAAATTATAAAATAAAAAACAATTGCCAAATAAAATGGATTGGAATAAATAATCATAAAGTAGATTGTTATGCCTATGATTTAGAATTATCTCATAAAGGAACTAAATTTAAAGTTAAATTTAAAAATGACCAGAAAGCCTATATTTTTGAAACTAAGCTATTAGGCCGTAATAATATTTATAATATATTAGCAAGCATTTTATTAGGCCATGAATTAGGTATAGATATAACTAATTTGCAAAAAGCTACAAAAAAAATAATGCCAGTAGAACATAGACTATCGATGACAAAATATTATGACATAAATATTATTGATGATGCCTATAACTCTAATCCTGATGGAGCTAAAATGGCGCTTGAGGTTTTAAAAATGATGCCAGGAAAAAGAATAATAGTGACTCCAGGCATGATTGAAATTGGCAATAAAGAAGCTGAAGTTAATAAAGAGTTCGGTCAAGAAATAGCCACTTCTGCTGACGAGGTTATCTTAATTGGAGCAGAAAAAACAAAACCGATTTATGAAGGCTTAATGGCACAAAAATACAATAAAGAAAAAATCCACATCTTAAATGATGTTATGGAAGCGTTCCCTTTAATGCAAAAACTAAAGGGTGAAAATACATATGTTTTATTAGAAAATGACTTACCAGATACTTTTAATGAAAAGAAAAATATAAGGAGTGATAAAAAATGATAAAAGTTGGTGTGATTTTTGGAGGCGAAACAGTTGAACAGATCGGAAGAGCACACGTCTGAACTCCAGTCACGGTACCTTATC
>CANDCB010000130.1 GCA_947383065.1 uncultured Bacillota bacterium
ATAAGGTACCGTGACTGGAGTTCAGACGTGTGCTCTTCCGATCTATACTGTCCTTGTACAGTCGCCAAATCTAGACGATATAAAGGAATATTAAAAATACTCGCTGTAGCCTTTGAACAAAGACTTTTACCACAACCAGGAACTCCAGTTAATAATATACCTCTTGGTTTTTTAATTCCTCTTTTAGCTAATTCATCTTTATTAGTTGATGACATTAAATCCTTTTTTTCATATAACCATTCTTTTAAGTTATCTAATCCTGCAATTTGAAAATTATCCTCAATATTAATTGCTTCTAAACCAGCAATTTCATTAAAAAGAGTCTGCTTAGAATACTTTAATTCCTTTAAATCATCTTTTTTTAAACTACCTTGAGTGATTAACGATAAAATAATATTTTTAACTTCCATCTCACTTAAACCTTGTAAATAGCTTGCTGCCTCAACATAATCATTATCGTCCCATTCCAACTCAATTCTACTTTTATAAGGTTCAATAAGTTCTCTTATCGTTTCTTCTATTTCATACTCTGTTGGATAATTAAGTTTTAAAGTAATACCAAGTCTTGCAATATTAAGCCACACTGGTTCACTAGTTACTAAAATAATTACCCCACTTTTATATTCAGCCTTTAAAATTACATCTAACAAATATCTTGAAATCATTGTCGATTCATTTATATCCGCAACATCATTTAAAATAAAATTACAATTTTCACGATTATTAAGTTCATTAGAAATATAATCTAAAGTACTCATAATTGTTTTTTCTTCACTGATTAAACTATTTGTTTTTAAATCTGTAAGTCCTTGACTCATTTGATAAAGGCCAAAATCCAAGTTCATTTCATCTTGCAACTCTTTAAATACTCTAAGAGCTCTATTTCTTTCGGCAGTATTTATAATTATAACAGGTATTCTAGCCTTCAAATATCTTTTTATATACTCTTTTATTTCATTATATGTCATTTTATTCACTCCAATTTATTCTATTATTTTTTATTATCATTCCCAATACACCACTTGGATCACTCTTATTTGCTTCCTTTATAAGGATATCATAAACATTTCTAGTTCCATCTACAATCTTATAAGTTAAAAGAACTTTATCTTCACTAGGTATTTGTTTCAATTTAATTAAATTCATAATAAATTTCATTTCTTGTCTAAAAACTACTAAATAATAATCTAAAATATTCATATCACTAAAAATCTCATCTATATTATTTTTTAATTTATTTGTTGCATTAGCAAATTTCAAATAAATTAATTCTTCTAATTTAGGAACTAATAATTCGTTAAAACTTTGACTTATCTCCTCATGCTGAAGTTTAACAAGCAAATCATTATTAGTAGTTGTATTTTTTATTTTTTGAATTATTTCAAGCCATTGTTCATATGTCATTTGCTGCCTCTTTTAATTTCTAGAGGTGGCTCTATACTCCAAGAAGGCAATTTGTTAATCTTTTTCATTGGTAAACTACTTTTTTCTTTTATTTGCAAAACATTTTTTTCACTCGATTTATCTATAAAAGTTTCATCTTTTTTATTATCATTTAAATCATCTAACAATTTCAAATTTCCTTCATTCATATTATTCACCTATTTTTAAATTTCTTTCTTTATAATTTATATAATCTAAAACTTTAAGACTATTTAAAAAGTTAATTAATTTATTATAATACTCTAAATCATTTTGCAAAATATTATGATAATCCATTGCTTCAGCTAAAACCCTCTCTAATTCTAAAGTAATCAAATTTTTATTAACGTTTAATGAATTATCTCTACTTTTTTTCCTTTTATGTAGTAAAGAAAATAAGAAAATATTACCTAAAACTAAAATTATAATTAATAAAATACTTAATATTTTACTATTCATTGTTATAAAAAGACCAATTATAGAAAGTATATTAAGAACAATTAATATAATAATAAGATCTTTATCATCTCTATCATAAAGATTATGAAGATAATTATCTAATTCTAATCTAATACTATCCATATTTGTCCCATCTTTTGTTGTCGTTTTAAATCCCTGAATAGTTAATAAAAAAGGTTCAAAATTAATTTGTTTATTTTTATTCTCATAAGCTTCAACAAGGTATTTAGTTACAAATGCTAGAGCTATTTTTTGTGTTTCGACACTAACATTAAAACTTTCCTTATAAATAACAATATTACTTAATAATGTAATAAAATCAACATCCTTATCATAAAGATATTCCTGTTTTTCATATAACTTCATAGCTTCTTCCCTATTACCATTACAAGAAATAATAAGATTATTCTTAAAATTTTCTTTTTGATATGTTTGTTCCTGATCTTCATATTCATATATTAAATCTTTTAAAACATCATCAATAGATTTATTATTCTTTTCTTGCTGCATAATATTTTGCAATTTATTATAAACATTTAAATAAGATGAGGTAATTGTCAAATTATTTTTTAAAACATTAATATCTGGAGTTCGACTATCCAGCATTGGCATCGTTATCAAACTTTCTTCTTCAGAATTAATAAAGTCTGTAAAAATCCTTATTTGTCTATCATGAACCTCCTGATTTATATTCAATCTTGTAAACCATTCATTTATTTTATCTAAAACAGCTTGCTTCCCGTCTTGACCAAATTCACCTATTGTAGCCAAGTCCAAAACTGCTATAAAATCTTTATCAATATGCATAGGATCTTGATAAGATAAATATTTATTTATCCAATTCTGAGCTGGCTGAAAACGTCCTAGCTTTAAATTAATTAACGCAAAAAATAGACTAGTTTTTTTACTATCTTTTTTTAAAGCATTATTTAATTCCTTATAAGTTCCATCTTTATCATCTAAAATCCAGGCAATAAGAGACGCCAGCGCATTTGCTAACCAATAATTAGGATTATTTAAAAGTATTTCTTGACGCAAACTATTTAAGACACCAGTATCAATATCTGAATTATTAATAACTTCTATTAACGATTCAACTTTCCTTCTAACAAGATCATAATAACCAAATTTTTTTTCAATTACACTACTATTATACATAATAGTTTGCCTAGCATTAGTAATAATAGTCGTCTCTCTTATTTCCTTTACAAGATTTTGAATTTCATTGTTTAATGAAGCAACTTTAGCTTCTACCGAATTTACTTGCTTATTAACCGATGAGACATTTGCTATAACTCCTGAAAGTTCATTTGCAACAGAACCAAGATTTCTTTCTATTGTC
This sequence comes from uncultured Bacillota bacterium, assembly GCA_947383065.1. Next base: position 3,224 of record CANDCB010000130.1, read on the forward strand.
TCTAAATTAGCAGCAGAAATCGTTAATGCTTCCATGTTGATCATTCCTTACTATATTCATTATAGCATTTTTAAGAGAGAAATGTCATTAAATATCCATTAATATTTGAACTAAAAATAGAAACAATAAATTCATAAATCAAAAGCATTCCTGTTATAATCAAATATTTCTGTATTATTACTTTTAAATGACTATGTTTTTTTAAATTACGATTAATTATAAGTTTAAGAATATCTTTAGAAATCGTAAAACTAATACGTATTAAAATAATAAAAAATAAAAATGGAATTACATGATATAAAAAACAATATATAAAAGCTAACTTTAAATTATAACTACATAAAAACCTAAATATAAACCCAATTAAAAATGGTTCATAAAAGATTCTCCCTATATTAAAAAAAATAGTTACTATAAAAAAACCACTCAAAAAAATAATTATCGCCTTTTTACTACTTTTAAATACATTATTATACCCATATTCTAAATCTTCCTTAATATTAATTTTTTCTTTTATTGTATCTTTTATATTACTAGGTTGAACTTGATAATAAAAAAAGCCGCTAATAAAACCTATTAAAGATAAAAATGCTATAAAAAGATAAATATTACGATATTTTACTATATTCTTTACCAT
>CANDCB010000131.1 GCA_947383065.1 uncultured Bacillota bacterium
GAATACAATAAATAGACCAGTAATTAATGAAGATTATATTAGTAATTTAAAGGAATATACAGAAAGTATATTAAGTGTATCTAATGATATAATTGTACATGATTTATTTGCTAAAGAAAAAGATAATATCTTTGTTAATGAGAATAGTGAGGGATAATGTGGCTAGAAAAATAATTACTGAAAAAGATAGAAAAAATAAAAGAAAAAAAATATTTTTTATGATAGTTTTGTTTTTAGCTGTTTTAGCAATTGGGGGATTTTGTATATGGAAATTTGTAATAAATAAATCTTCTCCTTCTGCAGCAGTTATTAAAGTTTTGGATAATAGTTTAGAAGAATATGGTTATTTATTAAATGATAAAGATAGTAAATATTTTAAAAATGAATATGATGAGTTAAAGAAAATCTTACAGAGTAGTGAGATAAATGAGGAACAATATGTTACAAAGATAGCTCGATTATTTGTTATTGATTTATATACTTTAAGTACTAAAATGAATAAATATGATGTAGGTGGAACAGAATTTTATTTTGCTAATAAGAAAGCTATGTTAGAACAAAAAGCTATGGATACTTTGTATTCTACTATTGCAGATAATACTTATGGGGATAGGAAGCAAGAACTTCCTGAGATTAATAATGTGGAGACAATTTCAACGGAGAAAACTACATATAATCTTAATGATGAAAAGGTTGATGCTTATTTAGTTAAACTTAAATGGACTTATGTAAAAGATATGGGATATGATAAAGAGGCATCTATAATTTTATGTAAAGAAAATGATAAAAGATGGAGTGTAGTAGATTTACAGCCTACTTTAAATCCGAAATATCAAAATAAAACAAGTTAATAATAATTAAAACTTGTTTTTTTATTTGCGTATTATTTTTTATTTCTTTTTTTAACTGTTATAAACTCGACATTTTTTTGGAAAAAAACATCGAAAGCGTGGAGGAGTTTGGTTGAATGACTGACTTTAGAAATTCCTTCAAATATATATCCATCTTTTTCATAAACTCGTCCTTGGGCATATTTAGGAAAAAATTCACGGGTAGGGGAAAGAAGTCCTCTTGATGATTTAAATATTTTATTAAATGGATAGGATAAAATAAAAGGTAAACAACCATTATGCATATGACCAGAAAGAATTAAATCACTTTTACTTAGAGGATGGTTTGGATTATTTTTAATAAAAGTATAAATGTTGATAGGACTATGAAAGACTGTAATATTATATGTACTTGAACTTAAATGACAATTAATATTTTTCATTTCTTCACAAAAAGCTTTATAAGTTTCGTTTTCTATTTCATAATAATTATAAGACATATTAAAACCATAAAAAGAAATATTATTAATTGTAAATAGATTATCATCTAGATAGAATAAGTTTTCTATAGAATTAATTAGTTCAATAAATTTATAGTTTTTGTTAGAAGACCAGTTATGCATAGAACCTTTTTTCTCATCATGATTTCCTTTTATTATATAAGTTGGAGAGATTTTGGTTAATTCTATTAAAAAATTTTTTAGTTTTTCTAAGTCAGTTGTATCAGAACTATCTAAAGTATCTCCAGCAATAATAATATAGTTTGCTTTTTTATTTTTTATTTGTTTAATTAATTTATTAAAGATATTTTGATTATATTCAGGATAATAATGAATATCACTAATTAAAGCTATTGTAAAATCATTAATATCTTTGTCTGTATAAAAAATTTCATTATGCATTTTAAGTCTCCTTTAATTTTAAAAGTACCATAATATGGTACTTCATTTTATTCTTATGGGGTAGGAAGTATACCATCTAATGGGTCACCGGTGTTGGGTTTATTATTATTATTTTCATTACTTCCTGAATCTGAAGATTCATTATCTTCGTCTGGTTTATTATTGTTATTAGAATTATCTTCATTATTTTGATTATTATCATTGTTATCGTTATCATTTGGGTCATCTTGTATTGGCCCTGTAATTGAGGCATCACTAATATAGAATTTTATATTAGAAAGATTTTTTATTAATTCACCTTCATGAGCTGACTGATCAATTATAGTACCGTAGGCTTTTGAACTTTGAGTTGTTTCAAAACTACATTTTATACTATTTAATCTGCACCAAGCGTCAGCTTCATATTGGTTAGCGTCGATGAAAGATTTAACTCTTTCTAATTTGGCACCACCATTTAGTCCTTTACCAACTAATGGAGTAGTATAATCTTCATTATAAGATATGTTGAATGTTTTTATAACTTCTTCTTTTTCAAGGCCTAAATTTACTTTCATTAATTTTGTAATGGCTTCTAAGGATTCTGGATAATGTCCTAATGCGCTTGTATACATTCCTGATCTTGGTAAGTAAACTGGTAAATTATAATATGATAGATATGTTTTTTTGATTGATAAAGAAGTTGTTGAAGAATTTGCTAGCATGTCTTTGCCTACGTTATAAAATGAAAGTATTTGATTAGGTGTCATATTTGTTTCTAAATTACTTGATACTGTATTTAATACTTTTTCAAAATCATTAATCGATCTAATACTTTTTAATTTTTGGGCCATAGCTTCAATTATTTGTTGTTGATGTTGATTTCTAGAAATATCTGATAAAGCAAATTGGTGACGGTTTCTGGCATAAGCTAGGGCTTGTTCGCCGTTTAAGGTTTGTTTTCCAATTGGAACATAAATCATATGTTCCCCAAATTGACGTTTTGAATCTTGTTCGCATATCATGCCTTTACAATCATATTGTCTGTTAAATTGGAAATCTGGTTTTTCGACATCAACGTCTACACCGCCTAGGGCTTCTACAAGTTCAACTACGCCAGTAAAGTTAATTTTAACATAATAGTCAATATCAATATCGGTTAGTTGTTTTACAGTGTTTATTACACAACTAGACCCATAGGCAGCAGATGAGTTTATTTTCGCATAACGGTTATGATTACAAGCGATTGGTACATAAAGATCTCTTGGAATACTAAACATTGTAGCTGTTAATGTATTAGGATTAAAAGTTGCTAAGATAAGTGTATCACCATTGAAGGCTTGATTAGCTTTAAGACCATTTATAGCTGAATCAACACCCATGACTAGGACAGAAAATGGTTCTGTTAATTTTTTATTTGTACTATTAGTTAGGACTTCAGAATCTTGATTTTTTAGTTCTTCACTATATTCATATAAGACTTTAACCCGGCTTGCTAGAGGTAATTTATTACCATTGCTTAAAGTATCTTCATAATCTTCACCACTAAGATTAATTGAATAATTACTTGAGACAAAGCATCCACCGATATTTCCTTTATATAAATCACTAATCATATCTCTGTAGTCATCATATAATTCAATTTTATTAGCAAGCTTTTCCTTTTCAATAAGTTTTTTTGCTAGTTTATTACCTTCAATATCATTTTCTAGGTTAATCATTCCTATGGCAAGAGTATCGTTAAAGTTAGTTTCTTTTAAAGCAATCAAATTGGTAGTATATTGGACCATTTCATTATTTATATCAGTTAAATTACCATATAGTTTATTTATATAAAATGATGAAAAGCCAAATATTGGGCAGAACAATAAAGAAAGAAAGGTTATAAATACAAAAGTTTTAGTTTTGTGAGAGAGCATAGTTAAAAGACCACATAATATATATATTACTAGCCAAACTCCAAAAAATCCTAAGATTATTCCACGAATTAAAGTTTCTATTCCTGATAATTTTAATATACCATAAACAAAATAAGCATATAGTAATATATATAAAATAATAGTAATATTATAGAAAAATTTTTTAGCAAAATTTACTTTTTTTAGTTTCTTTTTTAGTACTTTCATTTAATCACCTGACTT
>CANDCB010000132.1 GCA_947383065.1 uncultured Bacillota bacterium
AAAATATGGCATGTGCAACTATTCATTTAGCGATTGCAAAAAAATATTTGGAAACGCACATAAACTTAAATTATAGAGATGTAATCGCTGGTACATTATATCCAGACAGCAGATAATAATGATCTATCACATTATACAAATTTAAATCTAGGTAATGATAATGTTAGTCATGTACGGGGTAAAGTTAACTTATATTCTTTTTTGAAAGACCATGAATATCTAAATGATTTTGAGTTAGGATGGTTTTTACATTTAATTACAGATTATTTGTTTTTTGAAGAATGTTTTGATACAGAATATTTATTAGAAAATAGTTATGAACAATTTTGTAAAGATTTGTATTTTGCTTATGGGCATCTAAATCTTTATTTATCGGACAAATATGAATATTATTCAGGGGTTCCTTATGAAGAATGTATTTTATCAAGAGATTTAATTGATACTTTTATTAATCGTGTAAGTTCTATTGATTTAGAAAAATATATCAAGAAAATTCAAAAAATTAGAAGTAATGTAAAACCATAAAAGTTATTGTACTTCTCTCTCGGGCACCAGACTGATTAATACTCGAACTTTCTATACTTTTGTAGAAATTCGAGTTTTAATATGCTTTAAATTATTGTACAATATATTCGGAGTAACTTAGCTAAACTTTTATCAGGAGGTTTCAACGAACAAAGAGATAGTCAAATCAGAATAAAGTAAATAATAGTAAAAAAAACATAATAATAATAATGAGTTAAAAATCTCAACAAAATATAGGGAGTAAAGTTGCATAAATTTACTTTTTATAGTAGTATATACACCAATAAAAAGGGAGTAAATTAATATGGCAACTAAATTAGAAGAATTAAGATGGAAAATATATAAAAAAAGATATGATATGCTGTATAACTATGGGGTAAGACATGGCTTAATATTTGCCTATGATAAAAAACTAATAGAAAATTTAAGACATATCTATTATGGCGGAATACCAGCATCAATACTACTTTTATATAGAGGATTAAGTAAAGGTTACTGCACCGATAGAGGAACCTTGGTAACATTAGGATTTGGTGATGATGATTTTCAGGTTGTAGACGCCGATGTTGATAGTTTAAGATTAAATCCCCAATATATTGATGAATATAAAAATGGAAATGGAAACGACCATTTTGCCAATCATTGTTTTGCAGAAAGAAAATTAAAAGATGGTACAACATTAGTTTATGATACTTCTGCTGGATTAGTATTTGAAAAAAATTTATATTATAAACTTGAAAATCCTAAAATTACAAAGGTTAATAACAGAGAATCAACTCTAAGATTTTTATATTATGATTTCCTAAAAGATTCAGATATTGAAAGAGATAAATATGCTTTACCTTTAATTTTACCTAATATAGAAAGTCGTTTAGTACCAACTCAACCCTTTTATTTAGCTCAATTACAACAAGAAATAGAAATCTTAAAACGAGAAGTTGATTATGATGGTGTATGTAAAGAAATACACGAGAGTATGAAAGCAAAAGGATTTTAATCTAACCTTTAAAGGTGCAAAAATTCCAATACATATAAAAAATATTCACCTCTATGATGAATATTTTTATTTTCCTAAGAATTTAATTCTTTAATTTTCTAATTCTTTATATTTAATTTATTTCTTCAAAAGACAAAAACTCAAAATCATCTTTTTTTATCCAAAATCCAAATCTTCCTTTAATTTTAATAGGCTTCTTTAACTTTTTAAAGCATAAATTTTTTGTATCTATAGCTCTAGCTCCTTTTGCTAAAGATATTGTAATATGAGGTACTTTTAACTTTTCATTCATTTCTTCGTCATAATTTATATAATATTTTTTTAAATTATCTGGTAAGTCAACCAAAAAACCACTATTTTTGCCATCATTACCATATCCTATAAGATATATTTCAAAAAATTTACCAGCTATCTCATTAAAAATTTCTTTATCTGAAGGATGATATTTAAAAGTACAATGTAAAATATCATTCGTTACTCCTTAACTTTGTTCTTCTAATTCATATAAATATTGAATAACATCATTATCAAAAAATAATCCTTCACAACTTATCATAGTTTACCCTCAATTCATTTTATACTTTCATTTATTATATCATTATTATTTTTTTAGTAAAACCATACCATCATCATTGTTATAAAATGTTAAACCATAATTTTTTAAAATACGATAAAATAAATCCCTTATATTTTCAGTATCACTTAATTCTTGTTTTCTAATAGCTTCATTAATTAAATTATAAATATTTAAATAATCAGATTTCCCATAATGTAAACCAGATTTATCATAATTTTTTACTGAATCCTGACTAAAATTCAAATCAACATAGTGTAGATTATCTAATCCATACCTTGTGATTAATTCTTGCATTGTACTATTAAAATTATTTATTCCTGAGTTATTAACAGATTTTGCTCTAGAGTCATTAACAGGTCCAACTGCTACAACATATATACTATGTTTACTCCATTTACCAGTAGCTAACTCTACAAATTTATCAAAATAAGTCCCCGCATTTACATATTTATAATCATTTACTCCAAGCCAAATAACAATATTTCTCTTAACTCCATCATTTACTTTATAATCTAAACCATTAATAGCTCCAGATAAAGCATTAGTTTTACCACTAGAATAATTACCTTTACCTACAAACCAATTATAACCATAGCCGACACCATATAAAGTATTTTTATTATTTATAGCTCCACTAAGAAGCATTCCTTGCATTCTAGAATCTCCAATATAAATATTTTCATATCCTAATGTATCATTTCCCTTTAAAATATTTCCTAGCTTTTCTAAAGATAAATCACTATATTTACTTAATATATTTTTATATTCTTCACTATATAAAGAAGACTTATTTATTAAATCAATTAATTCATTATATGATAAGCCATATTTTTCCATTAAAATAGCAATCTTTTCACTACTATTTTTACTTACATCTTTATCTAATTCTTCAATAAAAGCTTTATTTTGACTTAACTGATTAACTCTATCTATAGCACTTCTTACTATTACTTCATTTTTCAAACTATCATAAGATAAAACATCATTTGCACTATTTACTAAATATCCATGTTCTGTTTTAGTTTTAAAAGCCAAATTAGCTCCTGTTTTCATTAATAACTTATAGCCTTGCGTGAAAATTAAGACACCCACTAAAGAAACTCCAATAAAACCTTGAAAACAAGCTGCTTTATGAGCCATTAATTTATCTTTAAGATAGTTAATTTTAATTTTCAATTCTAGATAGTTATTTTTACTTAATCTTTTAGGCGTATAATGAGTATTACTTAAAATATTTACTCCTAAATCTAATGTGTCTTTTTTCTGTAATCTTTTAGCTTGATATCCAATACCTGTATTATATTTAATAGCATTAAAATATTTATTATCCATAATACTAAAAAAGGTCTTTGACTGTTTCTTTTTTTGTCTTTTTTTCATAAATGAAATACTTAAGTTACTGGCATATTTTAAAAACAACTGTGAAACACTAGAATTACTAATTATTTCGCCAATATTTGCTCTTTTCTTAAGTCTTTTTGGTTTATATTTTACTACTGTTACAGTTGCCATAAAATCCCCCCAAACAATGCCATACCCTATCATAAAAAGATCTATTCGTCAAAATTAGCTTGATTTTCATAGATTTTATTAAGTTTTGCCCCACATATTGTTGGTTTCTTAACTATATCTTCTGCTGGTTTTTGTTGTAATGTCAGATTATAAGTACGTAAAGAAGAATAATTTCTTAAAAAAGAATCTATTATTTCTTTAGAAACTTGTTCTAATTTAAAAATACCATTTT
>CANDCB010000133.1 GCA_947383065.1 uncultured Bacillota bacterium
CCCCCCACGACGTCACACTCTTTCCCTACACGACGCTCTTCCGATCTATCTTTATTTTTTAATAATATAGGTCCTAATTGTTCTATATGTTTCAATATCATATCTAAAGAAGGTTCTTGGTCTTTTACACCTTCAAAATTATCATAAGCAAAGCGTATTATAACTGAGGCATTATTTTTTCTTATGTTTTCTAAAGTTTTAGTTAAAGCATTTAGGGCATCTTTAGTTAGTTCAATATCTTTTTTATTGGAGCCATTTTTGGAAAAAGCTCTTAAGCCTACTCTTAAATGAATTAAACTTTTATCTTTTAAACCTATTTGGACGTTTTCTAAAGGTTGATTATTTTCTATTTTTAAATTATATCCTCTTGGCTCATAAAAACCTCTTTCAGGATTTCTTAAATTAGAAATATCTTCTGTATAGTCTATATTTGAAACTGGAGTATATGTATCATTAATATCTAAAGCATATGTTATATTAATTAAAGTTAGACTAGTAGTTAAAATTAATAAAATTAGAGTAAAAATTTTTGTTTGCTTAATAGACATTTTACTAACCACCTTATGATATTTATTTTACTATATTTTAATGGAAATTAAAACATCTAGAATTACTAGATGTTAAACTGGATTTTTGTTATTTTTAATTATTAAATGCGGTTAAATTTATTATTTTTTATGGAAATTAGAAGACCAAAACTTGCAAGTATAAAACAGATTATAATTAGCAAGAATGAATAAAATTTTCCTGTTTTAGGTGGATTAGTAGGAACATTCTCAGAAGTTGAATCTTTTATAATATTTAATTCTATTGCTTCAGCTGAACCGTTTATATTTTTATTAGAACTATCAAGACCATTAAGAGAATTAATTTGGATGATGGTATTATTAGTATTGATATTATCTTTAATTTTAAACGATATGTTAAACATATTGCCTAATTCACTTTTATAATCAGTTACGTCGGTTATAAATGATAAGTTTTCTGGAAGGGATAAGTCATCTTGAGCTCGCCAACTATTTAACATAGTTAAACTATTTGGATCAATTTCTAGTATATTATTATCATAAATTAATTTTCCTATAATTGTTTTAATAGCGTTATTATCATTTTTGGCTATTTCATTAATACTTACTGTAATTGTGAATGTTTCATTTGGTTTAAGGTCTTTTTTATTAGATTCTAAAGTTATTTTAAAATATTGTTTTTTGTCAAATGATACTGAGCCATATATTATACGCTCTGTAGTTTTTTCCTCGTTTATCTTTTTTTCTTTTGTTAGTTCATATTTAGAATCTTCAATTACTAGTTGATATTCTTTATTAAATTTAACATTGGGAAATTGTTTTATATACTCTTTTGATTTTGGTGAGTATGTGTCTAATCCTTCTATTCTTTCAGAACCTGATACTAAATAAGCTTTTTGAATTTGAATTGGTGTGCTAGATTTATCATAAGTATATAATTCATAATTATAGCTATCTGTCAAATCTATTTCTCGACCAACAAGCTCTTTTACATATTTATAATAATGGAAGGAAAACTTTAAATCTGAATATGGATATTTTTGTTCTATTTCTTTAAACTTTTCAAGACACTTTATTATGCCATCGCTATAAAAAGTTTCGTTATCTGTTAGTTCGTGTTTCCCGGCAGGTTGAAGTTCGGCAATATTTTCTACTGGTTTTTTAAAATTTTCTGCTTTTCCTATTTCATATTCTATTCCCTTAATCATATTAACTTTACTATAGTTCATTAACTGTATGCCATCACTTGCATTTTCTATTAAGTCGTCTAAATATTCTTTACTTAAACTTTCAAGCCAAACAGGTATACAAGCTATATATTTTAAATTTTTATTGTTAGCATAATTATGAGCTTCTTTCATAAAGTCATTATATTCTCTAAATATTGCTAGTCTTCCCTCTTTATCACTGGAGTCAGGATATTCATCAATTAAATAAAATTCATAGTCGATAGTTATTCCTGTAATTTTATAATCTGAATTTTTATTATAGCTATCTACTTGGTCAATGATTTTTTTTACCCCATTTAAATTATCTTTTGGTCTATTATCATGACTGCCATAAATAATATATACTTTTAAATTATTTTGTTTGGCAAAAGAAAAAAACAATCTATTTTCATAAGTTTCAAAGTCTGATGTATTTAACTCAACATGCAACGTATCAATATTTAGATAATCAATAGTTTTGGCAAGATGAGTATAATCCATATCATCAAGTCCCCATATATAAAGAGATGTTTTATTTTTCAATGATTTAACGATACTATTTGGGGCTATTTTTATTGATTCATTAATATCTATAGATGTTTTTTCACTTATTTTATTATTAGGAATCTGTAAAACTAGGATGAATAAAACTATTAATAAACTACTAAACTTTCTAAATTTCATAGATTATAATCACTACTTTCATTCTTTAATAAAGAATACCATATTTTATTAATTTATAAAATGTGCAATTTACTTATTTTCAATTTTCTTTTGTTACATTTAACAATCTATCAAAATCAGATACATAATATTGCCTTTAATAACTTTGTATTCTTTATACTCATTTTAGGCTTTTTCTTTTTCCTGTTTAGTGATATTTTATCTTTACCATTTGAACTTTAATTTTTGCACAAGTTTAATTTTTTTAGTTCTTTGTCTCTATAAATATTATTGATATGTTTAACTATCCCATTTCTAATGTCTAAAATATTAAATACTGATTATGTAACCAAACATCTTCATTTTCTAAATTACTTTTACTTTAGTATTTACATCTGAATTATTATAAAATAAGATTTTTTTCATTTCCAATTAGTTTATAAGTCATTATTTACACTTCTTTTATATAAGCCTTTTTCATTTGTTCACTCTTTTCAATAAAAAAATGTCAACAGATTTATTTTTGCTGACATCCTTTAATTTCAATGAGTTTTTGTTCACATTTTATTTATTTTGTTGACAAACAACAAATTTGTTACTTTTTTAAAGTTTAACTTTCACCTTATTTTATGGGCTATTTACCACAACAATTTTTATACTTCTTACCACTTCCGCATGGACACTCATCATTTCTACCAATTTTTTTAGTATTTTTAATAGGAGTTCCTTTAGTTTTTATATGAGTATCATGGACAATTTTATTGTTTCTTTGGTCTTTTCTTTCTGTATTTTGACGAACTTCAGCCTTTAGTAAGAATATAGATATTCTTGCTTCAATACTTCCCATAAGTTCATCAAACAAATCATAGCCTTCCATTGTATATGCTTGGAGAGGATTTGTTTGACCATAACCACGTAATCCGATTCCTTCTCTTAAATGTTCCATAGCACCAATATGGTCAATCCATGCTTCATCTATTACTCTTAGAGCAATAGATTTTTCAAATTCATTTATAATTTCTTTTGGAACACTCTTTGTTTTTTCTTCATAATCTTCTTTGACCTTTTTAGTCAAATATTCTTTAACTTCAATTTCATCTTTCATATCAATTATTTCTGATACTTCAAGTTTAGTTGTTTTTATTAAATTAGTATTTAAATATTCAATAATTTCTGATTTATCGTTTTCTGTTAGATATCCTTCTGGTTCTATATGGCTATCAACTAAATTAGCAATATTACTATCAAATGTAGCTTGAGTTCTTTCAGAAATGGATTCTTGATCAAGGATTTCATTTCTTCTGGCATAGATTATCTCTCTTTGCTCATTCATTACATTATCATAATCTAATAAAGATTTACGAGTATCATAGTTATTTCCTTCAACTTTTTTCTGAGCAGTTTCTATACTCTTAGTAA
>CANDCB010000134.1 GCA_947383065.1 uncultured Bacillota bacterium
AAGTTATCTCGTTATAAATAATATTTTTGGTTTCATATTCATAACATACTTCGTTATTTTCTTGAACTGGTATTTGACCCAAAGCTACATATAATATAATTATTGCACAAATTAGACGCATTTTATTAACATCTGATTTTTTTATTTCTTCATCAGAATATTCTTCAATTAAATGATTTGTTTTACTTTTTCTTAAGATATAAATTGAGACCAGTGTATAAATAGCTGTTAATATTATAGAACTTATCAACATATAAAAGGAATATTTAAAAGAATAATCTATAGTTGTACAATCTTTAATGATATTTATTTGACCTAGGAAAACAGCAAAATCCCAAAAGCTATGAAGAAAGATAGACGACCAGATATTTTTTGTTCTAAAGTAAACTGATCCTAGTAGGATTCCTAATCCTGTTGCTTGAATAATTTGGACAATAGTTTCTAAAACTTCTTGACCACCAATCCAAATATTACTAATATGCATACCACCAAAAATTAAGGAAGATAAAATTATTGATAGGAATACCTGACGACGATTTTTTGAAAATTTTTTTAGAAATTCGTTTTGAATCCAACCACGGCATAAAAGTTCTTCAAAAAGACCTATAAGAAAACAAAAAATAACAAGGGAGATTAAATCATAAAATTTAATAGAAGATTTTAAAGTAGATAAGTTAACAATTAAAATAAGAATGGACATGCATAGCATAAAAGCACCAACTTTAATCGCTTTAAAGAAAGATTCTTTTTTAGTACTAAAAATATTAGTATTTTTTGATAAGATAAGAACTATTAAAACTAATAAGACTGCACCTATTTCAGCTATTAAATGTTCTCCATATTTTCCTTCATTTGTTATATTAACAAAAAGAGGAGAAAAAATATTTAATAAGATATCAAATAGAAAGAAGAAAAAAATCATTTTAAGAAAAAAAATAAGAATATTTTTTATTTTGTTTTTAGAATTCATAATAATATAATACAATCTAAATAGATTGTTCCTTTCATGTATTATTTTAATTAATATTATAATAAATATATCATGAATTTATAAAATTTAAAAACTTTTAATCTTTGATATCTTATAACGATACCTAGATTAAAAGTTTTATAGTTATTTTTTAATTAATATATTGTGTAATATAGTCAGTTAATGGTTCATATTCTTTAGTAATATTATTTTTTATTTTATAACCTTGAAGGTTATATTCGACTGTTTTTACTTCTTTAGCTTTTTCAACATTTAGTTCACGTAACCCATTTTCACGACCTATTATTTCATATTTTTCTAAAGCTTTATTATACTTTAAGTAAGCAAGATATGTTTTACCCTCACTAATTATTTCATCATTTGCAAAATGGAGTTTGTAATAAATTTTAGAGGCATCAATACCATTTTCTTTACGCATTTCTTCACGTTTTTGACGTGCTGCTTCGGGCTGACCTTTTTCCCATTCTTCTAAAGACATAATGCCACCTTTTTTAATATATTTTATTACTTCACCTTGTTTTGCATTACCATATAAAATATTATTTAAGATTAGTGTGCCATATGTTGTTCCAACTGATGGCTCATATTTAGTATCAGCTCCATCAACTGTTATAACACTTACTATGGATACTAAATCTACTTCATTTATTATACTAGTTGGACTGATATCTTGATTAGTAAATACGGCAGATACGACATCATCTGTCGCGTTTTTTCTAATATCTTCACTTAAATGATTTGATGTTCTATATGTAAGAATTTCTTTTTCTTCTAGTTCATGAGTTTCTTTTGGAAATAATTTAAAAGATAAGCCTAGAACTAGTAAGATTACAATAGATATAATTATAAGATTTTTTTTCATTAATTTTCTCCTTTTTATGGATAAGTCTTAATTAGGTAATAATCCACATTGTGAGAATTTTTATTTTTTAAATACTAATTACTACGAAGTTTAGCATTAGTTTTAGATTCAACTTCATTAATTATTTTATTGAAAACTTCCATAACTTCTTCATCTGATAAAGTTCTATTTGAATCTTTAAATACTAATTTATAGGCAATAGATTTTTTATTGTCTTCAATATTTTCGTATAAGTCAAAGACATCTATACTATCTAAAAGACGACTGCCCGATTTTTTAATTTGATTTTTAATAGTTTCACTTTCAACGTTATTATCAACAACGAAAGCTAAATCTTTTATTATTTCTGGATATTTTGATGCTTCTTTAAATTTTAAAGGCTTTGTTTGGAAGTTATATAAAGATGTCATTGATAATTCGGCTACATATATTTCATCTTTTTTATAAACAGGATGGACACGACCAATTATACCTATTTCTTGTTTATCTATTAAAATTTTAGCACAAATACCAGGGTGCATTTCAGGAAGATCTGAAGCAACAAATGAATATCTATTTTTAAAACCTAAATAATCTAATAAACTTTCGATAATTCCTTTTAAACAATAAAAGTCACAAGCTATCTTAGTATGTTGCCATTCATTAGTTAAATAATTTCCTTTCATTAATATAGCTACTTTTGTATCTTCATTATAGTTTATGTCGTATGTTTTAGCAATTTCATAAATTTTTATATCTTTTATATTACGAGCTTTGTTGTATTCATAAACATTAATTAAAGAAGGAATTAAAGTAGTTCTTATCACTGATTTATCAAGGCTCATTGGATTAGGAAGTTTTATTTGTTCCTTGTTTTCGTATTTAAACTTAGCGGCCATTTCAGGACTAGTTAAAGTATAATTTTTGGTTTCAGTTAAACCTAGATTTCTTAATCTTTTAGATATTTCTTTTCTTATTCCAACATCTTTTACATATACGCCACGACGGGTAGGAATACTAGGTAATGTAGATACTAAATTTTCATAGCCATATAAACGTCCTATCTCCTCAGCTATATCATTAACATTTGGATCAATATCTAAACGGCGATGAGGAATTGATACTTTAAATGTTTTATTTTTTAATTCATAGTTAAACATTAAACGATTTAGTTCAGTTTCCACATCATCATCAGTTAATTCAAGACCTAGTAGTGTAGAAACTTCTTGAGTTTTAAATGTAACTATTTTTTCTGCTTTATCAATTTTATCATGAATAGCTATACCACTTAGGATTGTAGCATTAGCATATTTTTCTAAAAGATGACAAGCTCTTTCTAAAGCTTTATTAGTATATTCATATGATAATCCTTTTCCATATCTTATAGATGCTTCACTACGTAAATCTAAACGAGATGAGGTATATCTAATACTTACAGCATCAAAAATAGCACTTTCAATTAAGATATTTTTAGTTGTACTATCAACATCCGTATTTTCTCCACCCATAACTCCAGCGATACAAACTGGTTTTTCACCATCAGTAATAACTATATCACTTGGTAAAAGGTCTCTTTTTTGACCATCTAGAGTGATGATGGTTTCTGATTCTTTAGCATTTCTAACTAAGATTTTATCGCCTAGTTTATCTTTATCAAAAAAGTGAAGGGGTTGACCATATTCAAGCATTACATAGTTTGAAATATCAACAACATTATTTATAGGGCGCATTCCGGCAGATATAAGACGTTTTTTGATAAAATCAGGGGATTCTTTTATTTCAATATTTTGAACCATTTTGGCAGTATAATATGGACATTTTTCGGTTTCTACTTCTAATTTTATATGATTATTTACATCATCTTTTATCTCTTTATGAGAATCATCTGGTAATGTTACTTTTTTACTTAATATACTAGCAATTTCATAAGCAAAACC
Organism: uncultured Bacillota bacterium; assembly: GCA_947383065.1. The sequence goes on from CANDCB010000134.1 coordinate 3,770, forward strand.
TATATGATAATAGCAATCATT
>CANDCB010000135.1 GCA_947383065.1 uncultured Bacillota bacterium
GTATCTGTTAACGGAACTGTTATGAAAACCAGTGCTGGAGCTTTAGAACATGTTAATATCGCTATGGTAAATAACCTTGTAAATGTTATAAATGATTTTAAAGATAATAACTTCTTTGTCTATGCTGCTGATATGGATGGACAAAATTATAAAAATGTTAATTATTCTGATAAAGTTCTTCTAATAATTGGTAGTGAAGGAAATGGCATCAGCCGTTTAGTCAAAAAAAATTGTGATGAAATATTAGCAATTCCTCAATTTGGCCATATAAATAGTTTAAATGCTTCTGTAGCCGCAGCTATTTTAATTTATGGAATAATTAATAAATAGGTGAGTTATGAATTATAAAGAACTAAATGATTATGAATTAATAAATCGTTTTAACGAAGGATATGAAGATGCTAAAGATATCCTCTATGAAAAATACTTATATATTGTTGAAACAGAAATAAAAAAATACACCAAAGCCGCTTATGTACTAGGTTATGAATATAATGACCTTTATCAAGACGCTTTAGTAGGACTTTCTGATGCTTTAAATAACTATCGTGAAGATAAAAATGCCTCTTTATCAAGCTTTATTACATTATGTGTTAATCGCAAAATTAATGCTTCAATAAAAAAAGCTGGTCGTTTAAAAAATAAAATTGTCAAAAATTCTTTAAGTTTAGAAGAAACTTATGGTCAAAGCGATACCCCTTTAATGAATTTAATTAGCGATAACTTTGAAAATGATCCCTTAGAAAATATTGTTAAAGAAGAAAAAAACGGTAACTTAGAAAGAAAAATAAAAGAACTATTATCAAATAGTGAATATGAAGTCTTTATTTTATTACAAAAAGGTTTAAAATATGATGCTATTTCTAAAAAGTTAAATAAAGATCCTAAACAAATAGATAATACAATTCAAAGAATAAAAAATAAACTTAAAACATATTTAAATTTAAACACTCTTAAAAATTAATAATATATTAAATGTTTAAAATATAAATAAAATAAGCCTTAAGATTATAAAAAAATCTTAATAAACACCAATAATAATATTAATATTAATATTAAATAATTCTATAAAGTAAATAAAAAATAAAAACACTTTTTCACGTTTTTTCTTGTTTTTAGTAGCTTTTCATGATATATTCTTATTGACGACACATAAGTGTTTTTTTTAAATACAAAATTAAGAGGTGGGCTTTATGGCTAAAAAGAAAGTTATTAAAGATGTAGAAGCTGAAGAAACTAAAGATAATCTTCCTAAAGAAGTAGAAATTGAAACTAAGGAAGAACTTAAATCAGAAGAAACAAAAAAAGATAAAAAAGTAAAAGACAAAAAAGAGAAATCTCCTAAAGATAAAAAAGAAGGATACTTAAAACTTGTTTCACGTGAACTAAAAAAAGTAGTATGGCCAAAATCGGATGCTATAATTAAATATTCATTTGCTGTCATTGTATTTTGTTTGGTTTTATGTTTATTCTTTATCGGAATAGATTTGATAGCTTCATTAATAAAGGGGTTGTTTGTATAATGGAAAAAGAATGGTATGTAGTTAACACTTATAGTGGACATGAATCAAAAGTTAAAGAAAAATTAGAACAAAGAACTTTATCAATGGGAATGCAAGATCACATCTTCCGTATTATAATTCCTGAGACTACAGAAGTTGAAGTTAAAGATGGTGTAAAAAAAGAAAAAGTAAAAAAAATGTTTCCTGGTTATGTCTTAGTAGAAATGATTATGTCTGATGAGGCTTGGTATATCGTTCGTAATACTCCTGGAGTTACAGGTTTCATTGGGTCTTCAGGACATAAAGCTAAACCAACACCATTAATGCCTCAAGAAATAGATCGTATCTTAGCAACAATGGGTATGAGTAGAGTAAACATTGAATCAGAAATGGCTGTTGGTAGCAAAGTAACAATTATCGATGGACCATTTAAAGGTATGAACGGAACTGTTGATAGTATTGACATGGAAAATAATAGATTAAATGTTTTAATTGATTTATTCGGTCAAGAAACACCTGTTGAAGTTGAACTATTCCAAGTTAACCAACTACAATAAAAATTATTTAGAGATAAACCTCGTTTCTTAAATAAAACGGGGCTTTTTTTATTTAAATTAAAACATTAATAATTTTTATTAATATAGTTTTAATTTTTATTACTTTAAAAATATATAAAATTTAAAAAAATTTGTATACTAATAATACTATTATAAATTAACTATAATCAAAATATGTTATAATTAAAGAAAAAAGTTTAGGTGACGTAAATGGCTTCAAAAAAAGATATAATTAAAAGAAAAATAAAAAACAAAATAAAAGATATTTTAGGTATGAATCGCAAATTAAAAACTTCAGATTTTGATAAAAAAAATGCTTCTTTAGCATTGATAGAATACATGAATCGTGAAGATGTTAAAGAAACCGAAAATAAAGCTTCTGGCAGACGTAAAGATGGAAAAGACTTTTATCCTGATGCTAAAAAAATTGCAACAGCATTTGACTTTTATCGTGTTTATCTCCATAAATATGATGAAATATATAAAGATATCCCCATCATAGGTGAATATGATGGTCTTCATAGTGGAACTCCTATGAAAACAAAACCATTTATGCCATGTTTAACGTCTGTAAAAAATTTATTAAAATCTCAAAGTTTATTTGTTTATCCTAGTACTTCAGGTTCTAAGATAGCTCGCCAAAAATTCATTGATTATTTATCATGTGAAGGCTTTTCATTAAAAAAAAGCGAAAACTATGATGGAATAGGTATCGACAATGTTGTTTTTATGTGTTCTACTACCCAAGCTTATACTATGATTGTTGATTTAATTGCAAGACCTGAAGATGTTATTTTAACTACCGGACCAAACTATGGTTTATTTACTTTAGAAACTGAAAGACTAAATGCCAAAGTTGAGCTTATTAACCTAAAAGAAGAAGACGACTGGTACATTAATAAATTTGACTTAGCAAAACGTATTGATGAAATAAATGCCAACTTAAAAAAAGAATATGAAGGCAAATTAGATTACACTCCTAAAGTCGTAGCATTTTTGAATATGAATCCTCATAATCCTTTAGGAAAAGTTATGAATCATAAAAATAAAGAAATTTTAGAAGGCATAGGTGATGTTTGCTTAGAAAAAGGAGTATTTGTTATTGATGACTTAATTTATCGTGATTTAACATTTGATCATGATGATCTTGCTCTCCCTCTAGCTTCTTATAAAAAATATTTTAACAACACCATTTCTCTTTTTGGTTTATCTAAATCATTCGGTTTAGCCAGTTTTAGATCAGGAGTTGTCTTAGCTCCAGTCCCAATTGCTAAAGGCCTATCAAATGCCATCTTCCAGTTAATGGATTCAACTCCCGTAGTACAAGTTGAAAGCTTAGTTGGTGCTTTTAATGGAACATCCAAAAGATACAATGAATATAAAAAATATTTTAAACCTATAATTGAAGAATATAAATATCGCTATAGTTTATTTAAAGCTATGGTCGAAGGAATAAATACAATTACAGATTCAAATACCAAAAAAAGAATTATTAAAGATATTAATTATTATGAGCCAAATCCAAAGATAAGAAAAATGTTATTAGAAGGAGTTCCAGATACTTGTATTAGAAAAAATACTACTCCTGAGTCTGGCTTTTTTGCCATAATTGATTTTACTAAACTAAAAAATAAAAAATATAATGAGAAAGTTATCAAAAACTCTAAAGACTTATTAGAATATTTTTACATAAAAGGCAAGATT
>CANDCB010000136.1 GCA_947383065.1 uncultured Bacillota bacterium
TACTTTTTATGGTGATCCTCAATTAATCGACTATGTAACAACGAAAGGAGCTATTGTAGGTTTTACAAGGTCTTTAGCAAGAAATCTAGCTATTAAAGGAATTCGTGTTAATGCTATTGCCCCTGGATTTTTTTGGACTCCTTTACAACCAGGCTGTTGGGTTAAAGAAAAAATACCTTCTTTAGGAGCGGATGCAGCTATGGCAAGAGGCGCTATGCCTTATGAACTAGCACCAACTTTTGTCTTTTTAGCTTCAGATGATTCTAGTTATGTTACAGGTCAAGTAATACATAATAATGGTGGACAAATAATGGGATAATATTTTTAATTACAAAGAAAGATGAAACTTAAGGGTTTCATCTTATTATTTTAATAATACTTTTTCTAATATCTCTACTAATTTATAAAGAATATAAGATATAATAACTAAAAGTAAAATACCACTAATAACTAAATTCAAATTAAATACTTGTGTTCCATAAATAATTAAATATCCAAGCCCTGCTTGACTAACTAAAAATTCTCCTGATATAACTCCAATCATACTCATACTAATACCTAATTTAAAAGAACTAATAATATTATTATATGAATTAGGTATAACTAAATATCTTAATATTTGATATTTATTAGCCCCAAATGAATGCATTAGTTTTAATTTAACTTTATCTGTATTATAAAAACCATTTGTTATAACTATTGTTGTTACTATAACGTTAATTAAAATGGCCATAACTATAACACTTCTTATGTTAGCTCCAGCAACAATTATAATCATTGGCCCTAAAGCAACTTTAGGTAAAGAATTTAAAATAGTTAAAAAAGGATCTACTAATTTATAAAAACCATTATATAAATAAAGCAAAATAGAGATAATTAAGCTAATAAATAATCCTATTCCAAAAGCAATTAAAGTTTCATAAACACTAACCCAAATATGGTTAAATAAATTATGATCTTTATATAATCCTAAAATAGTATTAAAGACTTTGCTAGGGCTACTAAAGATAAATGGATTTATTATATTATATTTACTTAGTAATTCCCAACTAATAAAAAATAAGATTACGATTAATATTTGACCTAATAAAATTAATCTTTTTTTTAGCTTATATTGCTTAATGAATGCAACTTGTTCTTTACTCATCTTTATCTAAGTCTTTCCATATCAAATCATAATAATAATTAAATTTAGGGTCTTTTCGATTATTAGTTGGTAAATCTTCTTTTTCTAACTTTATATTATATATATTTTTAATAATGGCAGGACTTTTACTTAAAACGATAACTTTTTCAGCCATGGAAACAGCTTCACCTATATCATGAGTAACCATGATTGTTGTTTTTTTATTTTCTTTTATTATTTTATAAACATCATCACTAACATTAAGTCTTGTACTAAAATCTAGGGCACTAAATGGTTCATCCAAGAATAATATATCTGGTTTGATTGCTAATGTTCTAATCAAGCCAACTCTTTGTTTCATTCCACCAGATAGTTGACTAGGCTTTTTATACATAAATTTATCTAATTTATATTTTTTTAATAGATTAATGGCATACTCTTTATTCTTGGCATTTAATTTATTTTGAATTTTTAAGCCAAGTAATATATTATCAAGTATATTATAATGCTCAAATAGAGCATCTTCTTGAAGCATGTAACCTATTATTGGATTATCTTTATTATATTTAATATCTCCAACACTTTGTTTAGTAAGGCCAGCTAAGATAGATAAAAGGGTACTTTTCCCACAGCCAGATGATCCTACTAAAGCAACAAATTCACCTTCATTTATATTTAAGCTTATTTCTTTAATCGCTTCTATTTCTCCATTAATAGTATTATACTTTTTACCGATGTTTTTACACTCTAATATTTTATTCATTTAAATTTATGACTAATTTATCAAAAGGAACATAATCATCAAGTAAATTATTATCAATCATTATATTCTCTAAATTTTTATAAGTTTCTTCTGTAATTGTTGTATTATCTAACCAACTATCTGCTTCTTTATATCTATTAACTATTTTTTCAACATCATTTAAAGAATTATCAGGGAATTGCTTTAATATTACTTGAGCAACTTCTCTATCACTATGTTCTTTAACATATGTTATTCCTTTATTTATTGCTTTATTAAAATTTTTTATTGTTTCATTATTATTTTCAATGTAGCTTTTTCGAGCATAAAAAGCTGTATATGGCATTTCACCAGATAATGCACCAACACTTCCAACTACGTATCCCAAACCATCTCTTTCTAATTTAAGAGCATTTGGTTCAAATAAATTTACAAAATCTCCTACTCCACTTATAAAGGTTCCTGATAATGATGCGAAATCAATATTCATATTAATATCAATTTTATTTTTATCACCTTTAGCATTTTTTATACCATTTAAGAAATTAAGAACAGGCATTCCACCTCATCGGATACCAAACTTATAATGTAAAAAATGCTTATAAAATAAGGGAAAGGTAAAACACATTAACAATAGTTTTTATAAAAATGGTGGAAAAATGGCAAAAAGTAAGTTAGGTATGTCTAGTTTTGATATAGACATCAAGTTTAAGAATAAAGAGGAAGCACGAAGATATGCGAAAAGAGTACTAGAAAAAATAAGGTATATATGTAATAAAAAGAATTGGTCGGCTACAGCAATGGTATGTATTAGTAATACAAAAGGTAATAGCACTTATGTACATTATGAACATAATGGAAAGGTTGGTCGTCCTAAAAGGGTAAAAGAAATACACCCTCATAAAAGCAATATAGAGGTCGGTTGGCACTTACATATTATTATGGCATCAAAACCTTATCATTCATTTAGAGATGAATTAAAAGCATACTTTGATAAGAATTGGTTGGGTTGGAAGAAAAATGTTAACTTTGATATTACTAAACTATATGGGAAAGGAACATATAAAAAGAATACTAATATTAAAAAAGCGGAATATTTTATTAACCAAGAAGATGAAACATTGTTTTGTACTTACAATAGTAAAGAGGAGATAGTTATTCCAAAAGGTTATACTTTGAAAGATTTACATAATGCTTATATAAATATGATGACAGCAAGAAGATATGCTAGAACTTATGGAAATGAAAAAAGATTAGCATTAGAAGAAGAATATTATAAGATTGCAGACTTTTATTGGAACATAACAAAGGAACAAGATAAAAAAATGGTTGATAAGTTTATGAAGCAAGCACAGTTAATTAAGATACAAGATAACTACGATATGAGGGAGAAAAATAATAAAGTACAGGAAAATATGAGTTTACGCCGAAGAATTGTGGAAGAAAATAGCCCATTTTAAAAGAAATTAAGTAAAAAGTATTAGTAATTATTACCCTCATATAATATACACATATATAATACTATATTGATATTAGAATGATATATAGAATAGGACTAGATTAAGAAGATATAAAGTAATATGAGGTGTATATATTGATATTAGATTTAGGGGTAAAGATAATATTGTTAGAAATGAATAACAGTATAGTTCAAGGTAAAATAAAAATGCCATACATTTAAATCATATATAGCATTACAAGTTTAATTATCCTTTAAACCATCAATGTAGCCCTCTACTTTTGCTTTATTAGTAGTAGATAATGAATTGATTTTATTTAGTAAGATAAAATCAGTATCGGAAATATTATTAGGTTTTACATCATCAATAGGTATATTGTATTTAGTTCTACAAAGTAAATAATCGATAGAAGTATTGTAGTAGTTAG
>CANDCB010000137.1 GCA_947383065.1 uncultured Bacillota bacterium
GACTGGAGTTCAGACGTGTGCTCTTCCGATCTAAATAAATTAAATATCGACACTAATCTTTTATATGTAGCAATTAGTTATCATGATATAAGAGAAAACAATGAAGAAAAAAATCATGAAATTATAAGTGCTCAAATAATGGAAAACGATAAATTTATTAGAACCTTCTTTACAGATAATGAAATAATTCAAATTAAAGAAACTATTGAAGATCAAAGAGCAAACTTAAAAAGAGAACCTCGAAATATATATGGAAAAATTCTTTCATCAGCCTCACGTAATTCATCAGTTGAACAATGTTTAGAAAGATCATATAAATATGGTAAAAAGAAAAAACCAAATGCAACTGATAATGAACTCTTTGAAGGTGCGTATGATGCTTTATTAAAAAAATTTGGTAAAGAAGGCTATGCTAAATTTTACTTTAAAGATACAAAATATGAGCAATTTTTAAACGACATTAGAGAACTATTAAAAGATAAAAACAAATTTATAGAAGCTCAAAAGAAACAAGTATCAAAAATGGATAAATAAAAATTATTGTTTCATATACTTTAATACTTTTTCAACCCCTAACTTTGTCAATTCCTTAGACACACATATTAGTGTTTGATTTTCTTTTGATTTCCAATACTTATCAAAATATATTGTATATATTCTTTTTAAAAAAGGCGAATCATCCCCAGCTTCAATTGCTCCTTTAATTTCACTCAATATATTAGGATAATCTTCACTACTATAATTTGCATTTTTTATAACTTCTTCATAATATGATTTTTGATTTCCATTTAACCATTTATAATACAAATCTAAAGGACTTAATCTCTCACCTTTTTCATTATAACTATTTATTAATCCCATCTCATAAGGATTTATTCCATTCCCCTTAGCCCATTTATCAAATAGTAAATCTAAAGGAACCTCATTTTCAAATTGATCAAATCTCACAAGATTACCCATTTTTTTATAATATATTTCCATTCCTTCTTTTATCAATTTATAGTATTCTTTACCTATATTAAGTTCAACTAATAATCTATACAATATTCTTAAACTATTAATATTAGCATCTATTTCATAAGAAAAATTTTTATAATTTAATCCATGATAATAAGAACAATGTGCATCTAGCATTTTATCCATAAAAAATAATTCACGATAATATAAAGATGTATATTCTTCTCTATCTTGTAATAAATGCCATAACTCATGAAAAAAAGTAAATAAATTTAATATTATATTCTCACATTTAAGAGTTTTTATATTAAACTTCATATAAATAGCCCCAAAACGTTCCTTAACATAAGCAAAAGTTATCATTTCTTTATTATTCTTTATACAAGCTGGCATTTCTCTACAGCTTAAATAGAATTGCATATCCTCTAAACCTTGAAATAACCTAATAAAACTTAAAAATACTTCACAATATACTTCATCTTTCAGTATAAGTTCTTCTGCTATAATTTTTTTTATTAAATATTTTAAAATTTCAACTTTTGGAAAACTCTTATCTACACGCATAATTACGAGCAAAGATTCACATTCTTCTTCTGAAATATTTTCATTTCTATATATAATACCCAAATATTTATTTTTTTCTTCAGTTAAAGCTGTTTGAAATATTGTACTATTTTCAAATTTTTCAATAGAATATAAAAAGCATGTTGGAAGCTCATTTCCAACATGCTCTTTTATTAATTTAATAAGCGGATTAGTAAACCAATAAAAAGGATCAGTTAAAACATAAGGCTTCAAATATTCATTTATAAATAAATCTACTTCTTCTTTATCAATAGCAAAAATACTTAGTTTTGCTAAGCATTTATCTGCAAATTGTTTCACTTGGCGTTTTAAAACATCAACTTCTAAGAAAGTTTGACTAGAAAATATATTTTTATTATTACTCATAAAAACGCCTCCTAAAAAATTATTGTAAATAATATCAAAATTAATTACTTTTGTCAAATATTTAATCAATAAATTCTAACTGCTTAATTATTTCTTTAAATTGTGGATAAGATTCAAAGTTATTAACAATATTTTCTTGAATAAACTTACTTGAATCTAATTTACATTGACTTAAAATTTTAAAATCTTTTCTTAAATCTCCTATTTTGAAAACCATATCCCCACTTTGTTTTGTTCCAAATAAATCCCCTTCTCCTCGTAATTCAAAATCCTTTTCACTAATATAAAAACCATCGTTACTTTCTTCCATTACTTTAAGTCTTGGAATATCTAAATTACTAACTAAATAACAAACTGATTGTAAATCATTTCTTCCAACCCTCCCTCTTAACTGATGAAGGGTTGCTAAACCAAATCTTTCAGCATTAAATATAATCATCATAGTTGAATTTTTAACATCCACACCAACTTCTATAACGGTAGTACTTATCAAAACTTTTATTTCTCCATTTTTATATTTTTCCATAATAGAATCTTTTTCTTTACTTTTCATTTTACCATGTAATATTTCAACTGAAACTTTATTATTAAAAGCTAATAAGAACTTCTCTCTTAATTTTTTCACATCATTTAAATTTGATTCACCAGTTTCATCTTCAATTAAAGGTGCAACAACATAAATTTGATGACCTTTTTTTAATTCTTCTAACATATTAAATAAAATTTGCTTCAAATCTTTTTCTGGCAGAACTTTCGTTATTATTTCCTTTCGTCCATTCGGTTTAGTTTTTATAATAGAAGTATCCATATCTCCGTAAATAGTTAAAGCATAAGTTCTAGGTATTGGCGTTGCACTTAAATATAATACATCACACATAATACCTTTATTTTGCAAATTACTACGTTGATTAACTCCAAAACGATGTTGCTCATCTGTAACTACCAAACCTAAATTTTTAAAATGAACAGTATCTGTAACTAAAGCATGAGTTCCTATCAAAATATCTATTTCACCTTTAATAAGTTTATCATAAATTTTTTCTTTCTCACTTTTCTTTAAACTTCCAACTAACAAACCAATTCTAATTTTAGTATCCGCAAACATATTACTAACACTTTCATAATGCTGGCGAGCAAGTATCTCAGTCGGAGCCATTAAAGCACTCTGATAATTCGATAAATAATTTATATACATCGCAATAACTGCAACACAAGTTTTTCCACTACCAACATCACCAAGAACTAATCTATTCATTCTCCTAGGGTCTACTAAATCATTATATATATCTTCAACAGCATTTAATTGATCTAAAGTAAGCGAAAAAGGTAAAGTACTAATAAATCTATCAACTTCACTCCTTTTAACTAAACGATAAACACCTTTATTATTTAAATCATACTTATACTTTAAATAATTCATCTTAAACATAAAAATAAAAAATTCTTCATATATAGCTCTAATACGTGCTTTTTTTAAAATTTCATAATTATTAGGAAAATGAATAATATAAGCTGACTTCAATTTAGATAAAAAATTATATTTTTCTCTAAGATAATCTGGAATATAATCATCAACATCTACATTCATATCAAAACAACTTTTAATTATATTACTTAAAGCCTTATTTTTAACTCCACTTACTAAATGATAAACAGGCTCTATTTTAAAATTATCAATTACCTCAAATTTAATATCACTTGCTGTAAAAGTATTCTTTTTTCGATCATACTTCCCAATTAAATTAATTACTCTCCCTAATTTCAAATGATTTTTATAAAAAGCTCGATTAAATATTGTCACATTAATTAAATAATT
>CANDCB010000138.1 GCA_947383065.1 uncultured Bacillota bacterium
TTTTACTACTTTAGCTGGAATACAAAAGGCATGTAATAAGTCTCTAAATAGGTAGGCCCATGAATAACAAGTAACATATAAATCACAGACATTTTTAATATCTATTCTTTTATTTCTTAAAGCTTCTCTTTGATCTTCTGCAAAAGCCCATAAAGGATCATATATAAATATTTCACCAGTACGTTTATAAAGATAATCTTTAATTTTTACCTTATCTGTTAAATTTAAAGAATCAATTTCCTTACGCATTAATTCTAACAAATTCATTTTAACCTACCCCTTTTACTTAGCGAATTATAAATAATATCTTTATATTTGTCAATTTTTCCTTAACAAATTATCAAATTTTCTTAGTAATATAATTAAACTATTTTATTGTCTATATCTCTATAAAATAGTATAATAAAGATTAAATTCAAAGAATTTATTTATGACTTAATAGAATTTCTAGATTTAATACCAAATACCAAAAGCAAATTTAAGAATACTTAGTCATAAATATAAAAAAATAGAAAGAAGAAATTTTATATGCAAGTGGAATTTTTTACTCCAACATTACAATGGGAATTTTACCAAAATTTACATAAAGATAGTGCTCGTGTTGCAAAGATTGTTAATAATAATATGAACGAGGCTTTAGACTATGCTGAAAGAATGCTTTTTTTAACACAAACAGGAACACAATTAAAAAGCCAAGAATATTATAGTTTTCTAATTCATCTTTGTAGTATAAGTTTAAGTGAAGAAGAATACTTAGAAATTTTATCAAGAGGAAATAACAAAGAATATGTAGGATTTGCTAAAATAAAGACAACTATGTCTAGAATAGCTATTTTAACAGAAGGACATGGTCATTCATTTGATTATAGTCAAGAAAGGATAGGGACGGTTTATACAGTTGCTAAAACTGCCAGTGTTACTCTAGACGATGAACATTTCTACACTTTAGATGAACTTAAATCTTTAATATCTAAAGGTGAAATAATAATTATTGAAGAACATGATTATAATAGAGCCTTTAATGGTGAATTCCATAGTGCTCCTGAAGAATATCAGACTTTTCCTATAACTAGTATTTCCAGATTAGCTTCTCCAACCAGTCGCTATTCTACAGTCTATTATGAATATATAAAAAGTCAAATGAATAGAGTAAATATTCTTAAAATAAGAGCCACTTATTTAAAAGAACTCTATAGTGAAGTCGAGGATATAAAAAGTTTTACTTCGCCAATTCCTTTAGAGCAGGAAACAGCAAAAGCTTGTTATCGTGAGTTAACAGCCAGTGGAAATATAAAAAAATTACAAAAACTATTAACACCATCTACAAATAAATAGGGCAAAAATATATAATTTACGTATAATATCATAAGAAAAGAGTGATATTATAAAAATTCCTTTATCATATCAAACTAGTTTGTATGATTGTGCCCCTGTTTCATTACTAAATGCCTTTCGTTATCTTTTAAATAGAGAAGATTTGCCCGCTTTAGTTATAAAAAAAGTTTATAGTTATACTCTTGATTTACCTGATAATTATCAAAATATCGGTAATGGTGGAACATCTAAAAAAGCTATGAAAGATTTTGTAAATTGGATTAATCCTTATGCTTACAAAAATAATTTAAATATTACTTTAAAATACCTCGAAGGAGAATGTGTAACATTTAATAACATAGCTAAGTGTTTAAAAGAAAATGGTTGTATTTTAATAAGATGTTGGCAAACTACCAGGCATTACGCCCTAATAACCAAAATGACACCTAAAAAAGTCTATATTTTTGACCCTTACTACATAAAAAAATTAATAAATAAGGACCAAGAACTTAAATTAATCTTTAATAAACCGTTTAAATACAACCGTATAATAACTAGCAAGAGATTATTTAGTGAAAATGAAAAAGACTTTTCTTTAGGAAAAATTTCTTTAAGAGAATGTATTTTAGTTAATAAAACTAACTAAAACAATTTTGTCATAAATATGTAAATTTATTCCAAAAAGTTGTATAAGACTAAAATAATGTGGTATCATAATAATGTACTTAAAAAAGTACTTATATGCCGAGTTAGTTGTAACGTTAGAACGTATGCTTTGTTTGCATAAGGCGACTTGTTTAACTCAGTCACTCGGCACCATATGTAAATTAAAAGACTAATTAGTCTTTTTTATTTTAATAAATCAACATTTTGTATATTTTTATATACCAAAACCTTTATTTTTTTGTTATAATTTTTTTATAGACTAGGAGTAATCATTATGGATAAGAAGTATATTAACCTAAATGAACCATTATTTATAGTTTCTCTTGACAATGGTATACGTTGTGAAGAACCTGTAACAATTGATATTATAAATAGTTTTAGTGATAGTTCACACTTAGTTAAATTAAATAATACAATATTTGGAGTATTAAAATTAAATAATGATATAAAATCTCCTTACATAGATGATTTAGATATTATAAAATCAGATATTGCTGAATTACTAGATATTCGTCATGAAGAAGTAAGAAGAATCGTAACTGAAGATAAAGGTATAGGTAGTTTTACCTTACTTAACTATAGTAAAGATATTGAAACTCGTATCTCTGCTACAACAATAGTCAATAATATTATAAAGTATATCAACCAAGGCTTAATAACTGGAAATGATGTTACATGGTTTAGTAAGACTTTGAATTATCAAACTAATTCTAAAACTAGTTTAAAAGATGTGACAGAAATCGAAGATGTTATTAAATTAGGTATTTATTCACTAGAAAAAGAAGCAGAATTTCAAATAGGAGCACCTTTAGGCGAAAAAACTAAACGTGCTATTGAAAAATATTATATTAGAATGATTTTATTTGACCTTTTAATTGGTCGTAAATATCGTGGTTTTGATTATTATATTATTAGCAAAATAAATAATGAAGGTAAACCTATCTGGAGTGACGCTTATCTTAGTCCAATTTCAGTTTCCAATAATGCTAATTTAGACAATACAGTTAAAGATACAGATTATGTATTAAATAACAAAATTTTAGATCGTAATGCTCTTATCCAAGTTTTATTTGATAAATTTTATCGTGAGATAAGAAAATTAACAGAAGCTCTTAATGACGCCAAAAAACTTTATATTAATGCTATAAGTAGAATTATCTATAATAATATTGATTTAAGTAAAGCAGGGGAATTAGAAGAACAAATTTTAAATAATTTAAATCGTTTAACTAAAGCCCAAAAAGATCATGAAAACAAATTAGGTAAAGAGGAGAAAACTAATAAAGTAGAAAGAACTATGGCTACTCAAAGTCTTAATGTTCGTGTAACTGCTAAATTAGACTTAATTCAAAAACGTTACCCAATCAATCCCAAAGATCACCCTGAATTAAAAAATAAAAAGAATATAAAAAATGAAGATATAAAACTTATTGTTGAAGAAGATAATAAAGGTTTTACAGCCACTCCAATTATTATCGCTCTAATCTCATTAATAGTTGGCATTGGTATTGGAATTTCTTATGTCTTGATAACATTTGGAAACTAAATAGTAGTTTCCTTTTTCTTGCAATAACATAAAAATCATTATAAAATAATTTTAGATAAGGGTGGTTTAGTTGAAGACACAAACCAAGAAAAAAAAGTTTTTTAATAAAAATAGCGTCTTCATTATAATAATAATTTTTTTAATAATAACCAATATATACTACATAATTAGTTATAAAAAT
>CANDCB010000139.1 GCA_947383065.1 uncultured Bacillota bacterium
TAATAATAAAACCAAAATACTAAAAATAAATAAAGGTTTATTCAATATTATAAAATATTTTAAATCACTGACATAAATATTTACTAATAATAAAGTTAAAATTAACATAATAATCATTTCATAACTAAAACCATAAATTATATAAGAAAAACAAAAAAGAATAGCCGATAACATTTCTAATATCGGATATAATAACGAAAACTTCGTTTTGCAATAATTACATTTGCCTTGACTTACAAAAAAAGAAACAACAGGAATTAATTCATACCATTTTAAAACATTATTACAATTTGAACAATAACCTACACTATTAGTATTTCTTAAAGGACCCTTTATACCATACATAACAGAAATCATTCCTAAAGTAAGACCTGCTATAAAAAGTAAAAAAATTATATAGATTTCAATTAACATAATATCAGTCCTTTTATTCTCTTTATTATTATAACATAGAATATTATTTTAATCATATACTATAGTGGTGATATATATGAATAATGCTTCATCTTTACTAAGAATTGTAAATGGTCTTTCAAAGACATTAAACATCGCTAATCAAATGATTCCCCTTTACAAACAAGTTAAACCACTTATTTCCAATTCCACCAAAATAATAAATGGAATTAAAAACTTTAATGCCCAAAATATTAAATCAATCAATTCTAAAACTTCTAACTCTAATATCCAAAAAACGCCAGTACCTATAATAACTAACATTAATGCACCTACCTTTTTTCAATAAAAAAGCTATTTCATTTTTTATCAGAAATAGCTTTTTTTATATTTATTATTCTAATTAAAGACTGTAATTTATTTTTTAAAGAAATAAAAGGAATTTTTTTATAAATTCGTTTTTCTGAAATTAATAAATATTTATTATATTCATGATTATTTAAAAAACCATATTTTATTTCAGCCCAAGTATTTTTTCTTACACTTTGAATAAATTTACAGGTAATATACCATTTATTTTTATCAAAAGTATAAGATTCATTTTCTAGAAAATACCCCATATTATTTAAACTTTTTCGTAACAATTCATGATCATTATTCGATTGAATTACTATTTTTTTAATACCTAATAATTTTTGTGGGTTAGATAAAATATGTAATATAGTATGAGTTCCCATCCCAGAAATAACTAATGTATCTATTCCTTCTAAATTAACATCTTCCAATCCATCACTTAACACAGTTTCTACATTAACTTTAAACTTTTTTATATTATTTATTGCACTATTTAAAGCTTTTTGATTTACATCACTTGCTATTATTCTTTTTGCCAAATTATGCTCTTTTAAATAGATACTCAAAAGCCCATGATCACACCCAACATCAACTAAACTATCGTTGACATCAATAAAATCTACTATAGCTTTTAATCTTTTACTTATCTTAGTCACTTAGGAAATCTTTTAATTTTTTAGCACGTGATGGATGACGAAGTTTTCTTAAAGCTTTAGCTTCGATTTGTCTGATTCTTTCTCTAGTTACATTAAATTTTTTACCTACTTCTTCCAAAGTATGACTAGTACCATCAATTAAACCAAATCTTAATTCCAAAACCTCTTGTTCTCTTTCTTGCAATGTCATCAAAACATTACGTATTTCTTCTTTTAATATTTCATTAGTAGCATACTCCTCAGGACTCATACTTCTTTCGTCTTTAATAAAATCACCTAAATGCGAATCATCTTCTTCTCCAATAGGTGTATCAAGCGATACTGGGTCCTGACTAATTTTCATTACTTCTCTTACTTTTTCAACTGTTATTCCCATTTTTTCTGCCAGTTCTTCTTCACTTGGCTCTCTATTTAACTCTAGTGTCATCTGTCTTTGAACACGAGCCATTTTATTTATCGTTTCAACCATATGAACAGGAACACGAATTGTTCTAGCTTGATCTGCTAAAGCTCTTGTAATTGCTTGTCTAATCCACCAAGTTGCATAAGTACTAAATTTAAACCCTTTTCCATAATCAAACTTTTCTACAGCTTTCATTAACCCAATATTTCCTTCTTGAATCAAATCCAAGAATAACAATCCGCGTCCAACATAACGTTTAGCTATAGATACTACTAAACGCAAATTAGACTCTGCTAATATATTTTTAGCATTTTCATCACCATTAACAATACGAACAGACAAATCAAGTTCTTCTTCACTACTTAAAAGACTTATTCGTCCTATTTCTTTTAAATACATTCTTACAGGATCATTAATATTAATATCCTTAGTAATTTCCTCATCAGATAAAACTAAATTTTCTTCTTCCTCTAACTTAGTTGGTCCACCATTAGCTGAATCTTCATCACCAACAATAATTCCATTTTCTACTAAAATATTATATAAATGGTCTAAGGAATCATTATCAATATCTAAACCTTTTAAAGCCTCGGCTAATTGTTCAAATGTTAAAATATTATTATTGCTTTTTCCTAGACTAACCAAATCATTTATTCTTTCTTCAAAACTTTTAATTTCTACCATAAATTACACATCCTCTTTTTTCAATTCCATTATTTGCTCTGCAATCTTCATTTTTTTATGAATATCCAGTTCACTTTTTAATAAACCTTTAAGTCTTTTTATTTCATTTTTAGTCATATTTTTTATAACTGCTTTAATATAATCTTCCATCGCTTCAAGAGATATCTGATCATTTAAAGATTCATTTACAATTTGCATAACTTTATCATTTAACTCTTTATTATCATTTATATATGTAATAAAATCAGCTATCGATATTTTTTTATATTCTTCATAAAAATAAACTATTTCATTAGCAATTTCTCGATACTCCGCTTCTCTAAAAAACCCAATTTTTTTTTGATACTCTCTTATATATTGTTCCCCATTCATCATAAAATAAAGTATTTTTTCTATTGCTATTAAATAACCATCTTTTTTAGAAACTTCTTTTTCTTTAACATTAATTTCTTTTTTTACCTCTTTAGGAGAAAAATCCATCAATTTATTTTTCAAAATATCAATTGATAAATCAAAATCTTTACTCAATTTATTTAAAGTTAATTCTCGAAGTATTTCATCACTACTTTCAGCTAAACTTTTTAAAACATCATTAATATAAGCCGTTAAATCCTCTACTTTATCAAGATTTTTATTTTGCTTTAAATAACTCATTTTAAATTCAAAAAAAGTTAAAGAATTTTCATAATTATTTAAAAATGCTTCTTTTCCATTAGCTAAAATATACTCATCGGGATCTTTTTGTTCACTTAAACGAATAACATAAGTTTCAACTCCATGTTTAACTAATTCATCTCCATTATTTACTGTCGCTAACAATCCCGCGTTATCATTGTCTAAACATAAAATTACTTTTACTCTTAATTTTTTTAACAAAGAAATTTGATTTTCAGTCATTGCTGTTCCTTGTAAAGCTACAACATTTTTTAATCCAATATTAGCTACTCTTATTGCATCCATAAAGCCTTCAACAACAATAATAGCTTTTTCTTTCTTCGCTTCATCCTTAGCTTTATGATAATTATACAAAGTCTCGCCTTTTTTAAATATCTTTGATTCACGACTATTCATATACTTAGAGACATCTTTTTCCCCACGATATATACGAGCACTAAATCCTACAATATTCCCATCTTTATCCCACAATGGAAAAACTATTCTTCGCGAAAACATATCATAAAGTTTACCATTTACATTATTAAT
>CANDCB010000140.1 GCA_947383065.1 uncultured Bacillota bacterium
AGTTTGGTACAGGAGCTGTTTGTGGAGGTATTTCAAAAACAGGTTCTAATATTCGTGCAACTCATGGAATTCCTGCTACTGTAATTGGTCAACCTGGTCATGCAGCCTTATTATATTATTCAAAAGATGCTAATGGAAAAGGTTATTGGAACATCGATAACGACGTTTCTGGATGGACCTTATCTGAAAAAGGTGAAAGACTACTTCTTGGTTGGGGAAATGCTAACACTGAATATGCTAAAGGATCTTATCAAGTTGTATATACAGCTTTAGCTCAAGAAGCTATAAATGATTATGATAATTTAGTAAAAGCAGAAGAAACTATTATGCTAGCTAATACTTTTAGTTCTAATTTAAAAGAACAAGAAAAAATATATCGTCAAGCTTTAAAAATTCAATCTTTGAATTTTGATGCATGGTATAAATTAGTAAAATTATATCTTAGCGATTCAACTAAAAAAGAAGCAGATTATTTTAAACTAGCTGCAGAGATTTCTGAAAACTTAAAATATTTTCCACTACCAATGTATCAATTAACAAATATGCTTAAACCAAAACTTACAAGCATCGAATATTCTTATCGTTTTACCCTTTTACAAACTAGAACATTAACAGAAGCAAGCGCTACACCTAATAATACAGATGAAGATTATTACGTATATCAACCAAGTCTTACAAGAACAGAAGCTAATTTCTTATTAGGTAAAATAGATAAAACTATAGCTACTTTCTCATTTGATGGGGATAATAAAAATAAAATTGTCTTATCAAGTCGTTTTGATGGTAATGGTATCCGTTGGGATTATAGCTTAGACGGTAAAAAGACTTGGAAAGAAGTTAGTTTCACTGCTGAAGATGATCACAAATGGCAATTAACCCAAAATGAAATTGATAGCATTACTGCTGAAAATGATATCTATATTCACATAGTTGGCGTAAATTATGATGAAGAAAACTTATATAAAATAGACATCACTAATTCTACAATTTCAAAAGATGTCTTATTTGGTAATGATTTAGAAAATCGCGTTGTAGGTGTAAATACTTCATATGAATGGCGATATACTGAAAAAGATAATTGGACATCATATAATACTTTATCACCTGACTTAACTGGCGATAAAACAGTAGAAGTTAGACTAGGTGCAACAGGAACAAAACTTCCTAGTAACGTTCTTTCATTTAGCTTTACTAAAGATAATCAACCAGATACTAGAAAATATATTCCTGTTTCTCATATAACCATAGAAGCTGTATCAACAGAAGCTACTGCTAACCAAGGACATGCCAAAAATTCAATTGATGGCAATTATAATACAAGATATCATTCAGCTTGGAATGGAACTGATACCCAAAGATTTATTACTGTGAAATTAGATAAACCAGTTTATCTATCCGCTGTTGAATTCGTTCCAGCTGGAGGAGGAAATGGTCGTATAAATGATGGAACAATATGGGGAAGTAAAGATGGAAAAAATTGGGAAATACTAGCTACCAAAAAAGGCATTACTTATGCTAGTCAAGCCAATACAATAGAACAAGCTATTAATCTAACACAAAAATTTGAAATAGCTAATCCTAAAGAAGTACAATATGTAAAAATAGTAGCTGACAAAACAAACGGTAATTGGTTTGCTGCAAGAGCATTTAATTTCTACCAAGATATAACTAAAAATCCTCACCCAACAGCTGGAATTGCTTATAGTACTACAGAACCTACAAATGGCACTGTTATAGCTCGATTAACTAACTTAAGTAGTGAAAATATTAAAGTTACTAGTGAGGGTGGAGATACTCATACATTTAAAGAAAATGGAACATTTGAATTTACCTTTATAGATACTAAAACTAATAAAGAAGGAAGTGCTATAGCTAAAGTAACTTGGATTGATCATGATAAACCAACTGCCAGCATAATTTATAGTCCATCAACTGCTACTAATACTAATGTAACAGCCACTTTAAATAATATTAGTGAAGATATTTATATTTTAGATGAAAATAACAACAAAATAAATTATATAGAAACTGCTAACAAAAAAGTATTACACATAGATTATTTAGATAAAGAAGGAAAAACAACTAAAATATTATATCTAGATGATAAAGGTTTAACTTCTAAAATCGAATATTATTATGAAAAAATAATATACACTGTTGAGATAGATGCTAAAGGTAATATAATTTCTGAAAAATTTAAAGATATTGATGGCAAAAATATTGATCCAGATAATAAAGAAGAAATCAGAAAATTACATCAAATAGCTCGTACTAAACCATTAGTTCATGAATTTGAAGAAAATGGTACTTATACTTTTAAAATCCAAGATAAAGCAGGCAACAAAAATGAAATTAAAGCCAAAGTATCATGGATTGATAAAGAAGTACCAAGTGCTATAATAGAATATAGTAATATAAAACCTACTAATAAAGATGTTGTTGCCACTTTAACAAACTACAGTGAAAAAATAACAATTATCAATAATGATGGTAAAAATTATTATACATTTACTAAAAATGGTGAATTTACTTTCCGCTTTAAAGATGCCGCTGGAAATATTGGTACCGCAACAGCTAAAGTAAATAATATTGATAAAGTCGCTCCAACAGCTGATATAAAATATAGTACAAAAGAAGAAACTAAAAATAGTGTTACAGTAACTCTTATCAATCCAAGTAAAGAAATAACTATTACAAACAATAATGGTAAAAGTACTTATACATTTACAGAAAATGGTACATTTACTTTTGAATTTGTTGATAAATTAGGTAATACTGGTTCTGCTAAAGCAACAGTGACTTGGATTAAAAAGAGTACAGATAAAGATGATAACAAAGATCAATCAACAGATAAAGACAACAATAATTCAGATAATAAAAACGATAATAATAACGCTAATAACAATAATAATTCTTCGAATCAAGGAAATAATAATTCAAATAACAACAATAGCAATCAAAACAACAATAACCAAAATAATAGCAATTCTAATAATAATATAAATTCTGGTAATAATGGTTCTTCAAATAACAGCAATAATAATTGGAATAATAATGGTTCTTCAAATAATAACAATAATAATTGGAATAATAATGGAAATAATAATAACAATGCCAATAATAACAATAATAATTCAAATGAAAATAAAAATCCTTATGTTCCATCTACTAATGAACAAATTAATAAAGAAAATAAAACAAACAAAAAAAATCGCAATAATATCTTTTATCTAATCATAATTTTAATCTTAATGGTTATTGTCATTATTATTAGTGAAACTCATATTATTAAAATAAAATCTTTAACTAGACTATATTTCTTTTATTTTGATAATTTATTTGCAATCTTGGTTACATTGCCAGCACCCAATGTTAATACTATATCTCCCTTTTTTACATTATTTTGTAAAAATTTAATTATCTCATCATGACTACTAATATGTATAGCATCTTTCCCTAAGGTCTTTATTTCTTTAATTAAATCTTCCTCATGTATATCAAAAGTATTTACTTCTCTAGCAGCATAAATATCTGTTAATATAATATGATCAAAATTTATTAAACTAAGAGCAAATTCATTTAAATGGGCTTTTAATCTACTAAAAGTATGGGCTTCAAAAACAACCCAAGACTCATTAAATTTTTTATTTTTAATACCCTTAACAGTCGCCATAATTTCTGTAGGATGGTGAC
>CANDCB010000141.1 GCA_947383065.1 uncultured Bacillota bacterium
AATTTGACTAAAAATTCATAAGCATGATAAAATTTTACCATTAAAGGGGGCATAAATATGGAAAAAAATACGCCAATTTTTGATGCTTATTTTGCTAAGATTGAAAAACATTTAGCTGGTAATTCACGTTTAGTAGAATTATTTAAAGATATGCCTAAATTATCGATAGATGTTTTTAAACAAACAGCAAGTTTTTTTGCCAATAAAAGATATGAAGAACACATTTTACAAAAAGGAACTGTTATTCAAGGTTTTTATACTGTATTAGAAAATTCTATAAAAGATAATGGAGTTTTAAAAACTATTCGACTTTATGAAATGCAATTAGGTTTAATTTCTGAAATAATGGATATTAGTACTGAAGAAATTAATAAACTATTAATGAAATTACGATTTTTAAATAGTCAAGACCAAATAAAACAGACTGAAGCGCAAGCTGCTAGTCAATTGCTTCGTCAAATAATAAGAAAGTTTAATGCAAAATATAAAGAAAAATTTATTAAAGATATTATTAATGCTAAAAATGAAGAATTGAAAGAAAGTATTGTTATTAAACCTATTACTCCCCTAGTTCGTATATTACCTGCTGATGCTTTTTTATCTACTGTTTTAGGTAATAATACTTTAAGAAAAAGAATAGGAAATGTTATTTCAGAAAAATTTGGTATTTCTGTAAATGATGAGATGATAAGTAAAATTATTACATCAACTGTAAAGAAAACATATACGGCTGATTATTGTGAAGCACTTGGGTTATGTGAGCCATTATATTATGATGATTTTCTTCAAGAACGTTCGATTAAAAGATTACAAAAAAATTATATTCCTAAATTAAATAAAACTTTTAAAAATGCTACACCTGATGAGTTAGAATTAGTATTAAAAGTTTTAAATCATAAAATTAAATGTAAAAAAGAGAGAATTTCACCGAATAATGATGAATATGAAAAAATAAGACCACTAATAAAACAGTTAGATATGAATCTATTAGAAGAAATAAGTAGTATTCTAGCTAAAATTAAAGCTCAAATTATATTAGAAAATGGTCAATTTGTTTTGAAAGTTGAAAAGGTATTAAGTAAGGCTGAGTATGCGGCATGTTATAAATATAATGAGCAATTAGATAAAGTTAAATCGCTTCATAATACATTATTTTGTTTTTATAAGAATCAGTTAGAAATTATTAGTACTTTTATGGATGAAACTTCTAAATTTGGATTGGAAGAAGAAACTAATGAGGTTGATCCAGAAAAATGGCTAGATTCTAGTAAAATAATTGAATTATTAAAACTTATAGATTTAGTTGATTTAGAAAAGTTATCAGTAAATGCTTTTAAAGCTTTGAAAAAATTTATGATTAAAGATGGACTTTTATGGGCTTATTTGGCTGGAAATATTGATATTGAAACAATAGCTAAAATTATTAATAATTTTAAAACAATCTATATTAATTTCCAAGGAAAAGATTTAGCTATTACTAATTTGCCTGAAATTATTAAAAATTCTAATTTATATGAATATGCTGATAATTTAGCTATTGGTTTAATAGGAGCTGAAAATTTAACTAAAATAATAAACTATAATCAATTTGCAGGAGTTAAAGTTACTAAAGAGGAAATTCTTTTAAGGATACGTAAAGCTGTTGATTTGGCTGTTCGCAGTGAACGTGTTACTAAAAGTAGTCTACCATTTGATTTTTTTGTAGAAGATCAAGAATATTTACTAAGTCGTTATTATAATAATGATTCAGAATTATTAACCTGTGGAGTTGATACTAAAACTTGTTTCTTTATTTCGGCTAATGAAAATGATTGTGTCTTTTATTCTCATCTAAATAAAAATGGATTTGTTATAAAAATAACTGACCATGAAGGCAGAATGATAGCTAGAGCAACATGTTTTAGAAAAAATAATTGTTTAATGATTAATGCTATAAAATTAGTTAATAATAAAATCTTACCAGATAATAAAGAAGATTTATTAACATTTATAAAAATAGTTAATTTAGTAGAAGAAATGGCTATAAAAATAATAGCTCTAACTTCAACTGATGATTGCCCTATTGACTATGTAGTTTGTAATAAGTCTGGTATTTTAGAAAACGATTATTTTGCGAACAGATTTGAAACAATAAACGGGCAATTATTTAGAGAGCCTCTTAATATTTATGGAGAGGATTGGCAAGAATTCTGTAATTTATATAAAGGTGAAAGCGAAGACTTACTTCAAGAGGCTTCGAAAAATCCAAATAATAGTTTTACTACAGATTTTGGCGATCACTATCCTACTATATTAATTTCTTCTAGAAATAATATGGGTTTAACATCACCACGTGATATTAGTTTAAATGATCAAAGTGCAATATATGAGCGACCAAGGGAAACAGTTCAAGTACTAGATAATTGGGAAATATCTGATGAAGTGATAGCAAAATTAAATCGTATTAGAGCTTTAGAATGCTTTTCGGGTACCGAAGAAGAACAAAAAATTAAAAAACAGAATTATAATTTAATTAAAAGTATCAATCGTGTTAAAAAATTAATTATAAGTGATGATTGGTTTATTGTAATTTTACTACATGATAAATTAATAGGCTCTTTCGCTAATATAAGTAAAGCTAACTTAGAGGAAGCAAGAAGAAGTTTAGAAACTCTTGGCTATGACAAAAGTGAAGTAATGATTTCTAGTAATCAATCTAATCTTCAATTATTAAAAGTGCAATAAAAAAATCTTAATATTTAAGATTTTTTTATTTTGATAACATACTTTTTATATCTTCTTCATTTCGGTAGCCAATTTCTTTTGAAGTAATAGTGCCGTTTTTAAAAACAATTAAAGTTGGAACACTCATTATCCCATATTCAGCAGCTAATTCTAAAGCTTCATCTATATCTATTTGGATAACATTGTAGTCTTCTTTAATATTTTCTATAACTGGTTCTAACATACGGCAAGGGCCACACCACTTTGCAGAAAAATCTACTAACCATAGGCCTTCTTTAATTGTGTTATTAAATTCATCTATTGTGTTAATTTTTTTTATCATTTTATCAATCCTTTACTTAATTTTATGTTTATTAATCTTCTTCAATACTTTTTATTTTTCCTTTATCTATTAGTATTTGTAAATTTTCTTTAGTTATAACATCATATTTTAGCATAATTTTAATAGCTTTATTATTAAATTCATCCTTGTCTTTGGTGTGTTCATAATCTTTGGCTAAAGCGGCAATTTCATTTAAAGAATTTAGTGAATCACCAAAGGTTTCTTTTAAAACTGGGATTTGAATTATATCATCAGCTAAAGATTCTTTTATTTCAAGTCCCCAAATATTACATGATATTTTGAAAACAAAAATTGAAAAATATAAAATAACTATACCTTTAATTAATCCTACTATGGCTCCTAATATTTTACCAGGTATTCCTAGGAAAAATATAACTGATAATAATCTATCAACTAAACCAGTTATTTTAGCAACAATATTTATAATAATTCGTAAAATTATAAAGACTATTAGGAAAGCTAGAGCTTCATAAACTAAAATGTTTAAAATTGATACACCGCCAAATATTCCTTTAAATTTAAAAAATGGTAAATGCGTATATAAAAAAACAGATATAGGATTTTTCAACAAGTAAGCAAAAACGATTGCAACTAATAAACCAAGTAGTCTTATCGCACTTTC
>CANDCB010000142.1 GCA_947383065.1 uncultured Bacillota bacterium
ATTCCAAAAGTATAATTCAAGATCGTGCACTACCTGATGTTCGAGATGGACTTAAACCTGTACAAAGACGAATTCTATATACTATGTGGGAAGATAAGAATACTTATGATAAACCTTATCGCAAATGTGCTAAAGCAGTAGGTGATGTAATGGGAAAATATCATCCTCATGGAGATTCTTCTATCTATGGGGCTATGATATATATGTCTCAGCCATGGAAAATGCGCGAAATATTTATTGATATTCATGGTAATAACGGTTCAATAGATGGTGATGGCCCAGCTGCCCATCGTTACACTGAAACAAGACTAACTCGTTTAGCCCAAGTAATGCTTAAAGATATTAATCGTAATGCCGTTTTAATGACTTTAAATTACTCAGACGAAGATTTAGAACCAACAGTCTTACCAGCTAATTTTCCAAATTTATTAGTTAATGGTTCAACAGGAATATCTGCTGGTTATGCAACTAATATTCCTTCTCATAATTTAAGTGAAGTTATAGAAGCAACTATTCATCGTATTGATAATCCTAACTGTCGTTTAGAAACAATTTTAAATATAATAAAAGGCCCAGACTTTCCAACGGGTGGTGTAGTAGAAGGTAAAGAAGGATTATTACAAGCCTATACAACTGGTCGTGGAAAAGTTGTTGTAAAAGCCAAAACAGAAATAATCAAAGAAAAAGGAACTCATCAAATAATAATTCATGAGATTCCTTATGATGTCTTAAAAGAACAACTACGTAAAAAAATAGAAGATATTAAAATCGACAAAAAAGTTGATGGTATAACAGATGTCATAGACGTTTCTGACAAAGAAAATATGGCCAAAATAATTATTGAATTAAAAAAAGATGCCAATGCTGAATTAATTTTAAATTACTTGCTAAAAAATACAGATTTACAAGTTAATTATAATTTCAACATGGTTGCCATCGTTAATCGTCGTCCTAAACAACTTGGTATTTTAGAAATATTAGATGCTTTTATTGCTCATCAAAAAGATGTTATTTTAAGACGTACAGAATTTGATTTAAATAAGGCCAAAGAAAGATTACATATTGTTGAAGGTCTACTTAAAGCAGTTGATATACTAGATGAAATAATAAAAACTATTAGAGCTTCAAAAAATAAAGCTGACTCAATTGCCAATCTAGTTAAACAATTCGAATTTACTGAAGCCCAAGCAACCGCAATTGTAACGATGCAACTTTATCGTTTATCAAATACAGACATAAATTTACTTTTAGAAGAACAAAGTAATTTATTAAAAATGATTGAATTTTTAAGTTCAATTCTAAATGATGAAGAAATTCTAAAAAAACAAATGAAAAATAGTTTAAATGAAATAAAAAAAGAGTTTGCAACTCCACGTCGAACTGAAATAAGAGATGAAATTTCAGAAATAAAATTAGACCCAAGGGATATGATTGTTAAAGAAAACGTTATTGTTGTTGCAACTAATGATGGATATGTAAAAAGAATCCCACTTAAGTCATATGTTAGTTCAAGTAATGAACCAACAACATTAAAACCAGGCGACTTTATTCGTGGAATTTATAGTACAACATCACTTGATGTTTTGTTAATGTTCACAAACTTAGGCCATTATTTATATGTTCCTGTTCATGAAATAGTCGAAACAAAATGGAAAGAACTAGGAAAACATATAAGTAATTTAATTCAAATTAGTGCCGAGGAAAAAATTATTTCAGCAATGATTTTAGATGATAAAAATGCTAATGTAATAATGACTACTAAAAATGGTATAACTAAACGTACAAAATTAGAAGATTTAATTGTCAGTCGTTATACTAAACCCGTTAATGCTATGAAATTAAAAGATGATGATGAACTAGTATCAGTTGTTATTGATAATGGTCGTGCAATCTTTGTAACCAAGACTGGTTATTATTTAAATATTGACTCTAATGAAATACCTATTGTAGGAGCTAAAGCTACAGGAGTAAAAGGTATTAACGTCAAAAATGATACAGTAGTTACTTGTATGTCGCCAGCCATAATTGATGAATATATTACAATATTTACTAATAAAAATACTTCTAAAAGAATTAAAATTGCCGATTTAGATAAAATGACAAGAGCCAAAAAAGGTTCAACTTTGATAAAAAAAGTAAAGTCAACTAATTATGAAATAATTAATGCTATATCTGTTAATAACCATGATTTAATTGGCATTAAAGTAGATGGCGAATTTAAAGAAATTAAACCAACCGAATTACCAATAATGGATTTAATGTCTACAGGCAGTGTAATATCTAAAATAGATATTGAAGATTCATTTAAAGTAGCTCCTTTAGTAGAACGCAAACTAGAATTAAATTCCAATGAAAATACAGTAGAAAATAAAAGTAAAGAAACGGTTTTAGATAGTCAAAATAAAGAAGATGAAATTGAAGAACTAACAATTGATAATTTTTTAGATAACTTTAAATTATAGTAAATAAATCACTTATTAAACATAAAATTTAATAGGTGATTTTTTATGGGAAAAGAACAATTTAAAGAATTTGTTAAAAATAAGCCAGAACTTGCAGAATATGTTGAAGATAATACTATGACATGGCAAAAATTTTATGAGTTATATGATATTTATGGTGAAGATGAAACAATCTGGAATAAATATAAATCTCATAAAAATAATAAAGTTACAGGTTTTATTGATAAAATAGATCCTGATTCAATTCAAAAACATATAGAATCAGCTCAAAAAGCTTTAGATATCTTTAGTGAATTAGCAAATAAAACTACTGAAAATATTACTAATAATATAAAACCTAGTATTGAAAGACCATTATCTAAATTTTTTGGAGATTAATTATGCAAAAACAAGTTTTATATAATTTAGAAAAAGATAAATTATTAATATATTTAAAACAAAATTCATATTTTGTTAAAGATTTAATTCGCCATCCAGATAATTATAATAATTTTAAAAAATTTATAAAAGAAAAATATAATCTTAGACTTAGTGATAAAGTATCTAATGTAATAAATGATATTGAACTAGTTAGCAGTATTATTAGTACTTTAAACTAAAATATTAAAAATATAAATAGAAAAAATTTGTAAATTAAATTAATATATTAAAATTTAATTAGCAAATTTTTATTTATTTTTCTAAAATAACTAATTTTTTATAGAATTTAATAAAAAAATGTTGTATAATTTAACATGTATTAGTTATTTGGGGCGTTAGCTCAGTTGGTAGAGCAACTGACTCTTAATCAGTGGGTCTAGGGTTCGAATCCCTAACGCCCCACCATATTTGATAAATAAACCTAGGAAAAACCTAGGTTTTTTGTATATATTACTCTAAGAAGTTATTCTCACCTGATTTTTAAAAGTATTTGTCAATAACTTTCGCTATTTATTTGCAGATTATTTTAAAAATTGTAATGCGTAACTCCTAAACAAAGTCAACTTAGTAAAATAAAAAAGCATAGAATACATATTAAAACAATAAATTGTTTTGAACTAAAACTATGTTATAATAGATTGTATTAAATTTTGGAGGTGCTATATGTCTAAAATAAGTAACGTTTTAACCATGCTTGAGTATTTAAGTTCTGGAAAAAAATATAGCAAGATCGGAAGAGCGTCGTGTAGGGAAAGAGTGTGACGTCTTGTGT
>CANDCB010000143.1 GCA_947383065.1 uncultured Bacillota bacterium
GGAACAAATAACATACTTCTATAAGAAAACCAAGATCCTGTATCTAATTGTCCTGGTTTAGTACGGAAAAGGTTAGTATCCCCTTCATAACGATAAATTCTATCAGTTTTTACGACCTCACCAACATAAATATTATCTCTACTTACCTTATATCTTCTATTTTCCATAAGTTCCTCCTTGATTGCGATTTATAATAGCATTTAACTTTACTAAAGTCAATCACATTTTTAATTATAAAACTTGTTTTTTAGGAGAAAAATACCCACACTTATTCTACACTAACGATAGTTCTTAATATATTCAAGATATTTTAATAATAAAATTTTATTACAAAACAGTAAATTGAGAGTAAAACAACTTTAAAATCTTGGTAAATGCTAAGAAATGTGTTTACTTTATTAATACATCGCCATCAATTTCAGCTGGTATTGGTAGTCCTAGTAAACTTAAACAAGTTGGAGCAATGTCGGCTAATTTACCGCTATCTTTTAGATTTATATTTTTCTTTGTCACTATAAACAGAACTTTATTTTTAGTATGAGTTGTACATGGCGAGCCATCTTCATTAATCATAACATCACAATTTCCATGATCAGCTGTAACAATTAGAATACCTTCTTTTTCAACAACTTTATCATAAATTCTTTTCAAACATTCATCCATAAATTCAACGGCTTTAACTGCGGCTTTATAAACTCCTGTATGTCCAACCATATCTCCATTAGCAAAATTAAGAACTACTAAATCTAAATAGTCTTTATCTAATTCTTCTATTAGTTTATCAGTTACTTTTAGAGCGTTCATTTCAGGCATTAAATCATACGTTGCTACTTTAGGGGATTCAATTAAAATTCTTTTTGCCCCTTTTAATTCCAATTCTTTACCACCATCAAAAAAATAAGTAACATGAGCGTATTTCTCTGTTTCGGCAATTCGAAGTTGTTTTAATCCTAATGTATCAATATATTTTCCAAAAGTATTATCAAGTACTTGATGTTCAAAGGCTGTAAGACCTTTAACAGTTTCAGTAATTGGCATCATTGAAACTAATTTTATATTATTAAATTTTGTAGTTTCCATAGGAGATTTATCAGGATTAGTAATGGCAGTGCACATTTCTCTTAAACGGTCTGGGCGATAATTAAATACAATTATTCCATCATTGTCACTTAATTTACCATCATTAATAATTGAGGGAATTATAAATTCATCAGTTATATTTTTAGCATATGATTCATTAAATAAAGCATTAGGATTTTCATATTTTTCACCTATTCCATAGCAAATTGCATCATATGCTAGTTTTAAGCGATCATAATTATTATCACGATCCATAGCATAATATCGACCAGAAATAGTAGTAATATTTCCTAATTTAACTTCCGCTATTTTATCTTCAAGCATTTTAATAAATCTTGGGGCACTATGAATATCTGTATCGCGCCCATCAGTAAAAAGATGAAAATATATTTGTTTTACATTTTCTTTTGCACACATGTCAATTAAGGCTAGTAAATGTTCAATACGGGAATGAATTCCACCATCACTTATTAGTCCCATTATATGTAACTTAGAATTGTTTTCTTTAGTATGATTGATAACTTTTAAAATATTTTCATTATTAAAAAACTCTTTGTTTTCTATTGCTCTATTGATTAACTCTTGAGGTTGATATACTACGCGACCAGCACCTATATTCATGTGACCTACTTCAGAATTTCCCATTTGTCCTTCAGGTAAACCAACCATTTTTCCTGAAGCTTCTAATTTAGTATATGGATAGTTTTTTATTAAGTAATCAAAAGTTGGTTTATTAGCATTTAAAAAGGCATTACCTTTTTTTTCTTTACTTAAACCACATCCATCTAAAATACATAAAACTAATGGTTTTTTCATAAAACCTCCTATATTTCATCTAATTCTTTTGTTATTTCTTCTTTATTAATACCTTTACCAATGAAGACAATTTTAACCATTTTATCACCATAAAATGGATCCCACTCTTTTTTTATATCAGGATTATTCTCTAATATTTCTTCAATAAAATCAGGCTTTTCATCTGCTAACCATGGACCTGCTTCACTTATATTTTTTAAAGAACCAGCCTGTTCAAACATATATGACATATTTTTATTATCGGCAAAATAAGTAATTCCTTTAGCTCTAATTATTTTTTTAGGCCATGGGCGTCCTATATATTCGTAGAATTTTTTGCGATCCATAGGTTCGCGACGATAATAAACAAAAGTATTTATTCCATATTCTAATGCTTCACCATGTTCATGGTCATGATTATGATGATGGCCACAACTACATTCTTGATTTTCATGTTCACAACAACAATGATGATCTTTATGATCTTTATCCCCATGATGACACTCATGTTTATCATGGTTTTTACAATGTTCATGATTTTTAGAATGGCAAGGATGTTCTTCTTCTTTATCTTCTTCAATAACATTTGATAATTCTTTATACCATCCAGAGGAAGTAGCAGTTTTATCAAAATCAAATTTATGAGTTTCTAGTATATCTTTTAATGCTACTTTGGCGTAATTAGTCTCAATTATATTAGCATTTGGTTGGAGAGCTCTAATAACATCTTTTACACTATTTAGTTCATTTTCTGTTACTTCATCAATTTTATTTAAAATTATTGTGTCACAAAATTCAATTTGATCAATAACTAAATTTTCAATATCTTCTTCATCAATTTTATCGTTTAATAAATCTCCACCATTATTAAATTCTTCACTCATTCTTTTAGCATCAACAACAGTAATAATAGAATCTAAATAGCATAATTTAGGCATTTTATATTCTAAATAAGCACTTTCTAAAGCAGTAATTGTTTGAGCAATAGGTAATGGTTCACAAATTCCACTAGCTTCAATAATAATATAATCAAATTTTTTGCTTTCAATTATTTCTTGTAATTGTTCTAATAAATCTGTATTAAGGGTACAGCAGATACAGCCATTTTGTAAAGATACTAACGAGTCATTTTTACCGCTAACAATGCCCCCTTTTTCTATTAATTCTGCGTCAATATTAACCTCTCCAATATCGTTAACTATTACAGCTATTTTATAACCTTCTTGGTTATTTAATATATGATTTAAAAGGGTTGTCTTACCACTTCCTAAATATCCAGTTAATAAAGTTATTGGTATACTTTTTTGCATTATTAATCACTCTTTTCTTACGTTTTATATTATAGTATTTTTTAAAATTTTTAGCAATAAAAAGGAAGATAAATAAATTTTAAAAATTAAATTTATCAAGATAAAAAACTCTACATAAGTAAAGTTTTTTAGGATTCTTTACAACGACTATTAAGTTCTTCTTCTAAAGTTCTATTAGATTCTTTTAGGTTTTTTAGCATTAATTTTTCAATTTCTTTATATAATTTTTCATTAGCTTCTTCTAAAGACATTTTATCAATTTTAAAAGGTGTTCCAAATCTAATCATTAAATTTTTACTTCTAAATTTATAATCTCCTGTAATAGCATATGGAACAATTAGGGCATCAGTTTTACTAGCCATTGAAACAGTTCCAAATTTAAATTCTAATAATAATTTATCTTTTGTTTTATTTCTTGTTCCTTCTGGATAAAGCCCGATAGC
>CANDCB010000144.1 GCA_947383065.1 uncultured Bacillota bacterium
ATTAAATTCTTTAAAGTTATCTAAGATTATTTTATTATTATCTAATAATTCATGTTCTTGAGCATAGTAGCCGATTTCTGTTTTTGAGTTTAAATCAACTATTCCACTTAGGGGAGTAAGTAGTCCAACTATAAGTTTTAGGAGAGTAGATTTTCCGATACCATTTTCACCAACAATAAGAAATTTTTCACCACGACTTAAATCGAATGTTAGATTATTGATAAGAATATGAGATTTATTATAGCCAAATTTAAGGTTTTCACATTTTAGAGGAACAATACCACTAGGATGATTAATTTTAATTTTTAAATTAGCAATTTTGGGCTTTTTTTCAATAGTAACTTTATTTTGTTCAAGTTTAGCTAATTTTTTCTGACGATCTTTAGCAATGTTAGCTTTTTTTTCATTTCCTCTTATATATTTGGCAATTATTTTTTTTAACTTTTCTTCTTCTTTTTCTTGTTTTTCGTAAAGACGTTCTTTAGCTTTTTGACGTTCATTTCTTATTTTTATGTATTTTTCATAATTTCCAGGATATAATTCCATTTTATGGGTAGATTTATCAACATAAAGAGTAGAAGTTGTTACAGCGTTTAAAAAATCAATATCGTGGGATATTACAAGGACTGTGCCATTATAATGTTTTAGATAATTTATGATGTATTCTTTACTATCAGCATCTAGATGATTTGTTGGTTCATCTAATAAAATAATTTCAGGGTTAGAATAAAGTAATCTGGCAAAAGCTATTTTACTTTTTTGTCCACCAGATAAATCACATAATTTCATGTCTAAAAGGTCGCTATCAATATTCATACCAGTTACAATTTTTAAAAGAATATTCTCTGCATTATATACTTCATAGTATTCAAGTTTTTCTTGGATTTTGCCGATTTCTTTCATAATTCTTTTTAATTTTTGTTCATTAGTTTCAGTGCTAGCTTTTGTGTAGTTTTTTGTTAATTCTTCTTCTAGTTTTTTTATAGGTCTTCCTTCTAATAAATAATCAAAAGTTGATATTTCCATGTTGGGTATTTCATCACTTATTACTTGAGGAAGAAATCCTATTCTTGTTCCCGGTTTTAAACTGATATGTCCGTTATCTGGTTTAAGTTTACCTAATATTAATTTAAAAAAAGTAGATTTGCCAGCACCATTCATGCCAATAATACCAACTTTTTCTTTTTCTTTGATTTGTAAAGTTATATCATCGAAGATTTCTTGAAGTCCGAAAGATAATGATAAGTTTTTTATATTCATTATGTATCACTCCGTTTAAATAATATAACATATTTGAAAAGAAAAAAGAATTAATCGTTTTAATTCTTTTTAGATTTATTATTTAATAGTTGATAAGCTAGATAAACATTGTGCATTAATTCATAAACTGTCATAGGTCCAACGCCTCCAGGGACTGGAGTAATGTAATTAACTATTGGAGAAACATTTTCGAAATCAACATCTCCATATAATTTGCCATCAATTCTGTTTATTCCAACATCAATTATAGTACTATTTTCTTTTACCATATCAGCAGTGAGAAATTTAGGTTTTCCAATAGCAACAATAATAATGTCTGCTTTTTTTGTGTACATAGATATATCTTTTGTTTTGGAATGACATATTGTTACTGTAGCGTTGCGATTAGTTAAAAGATTAGCTATTGGTTTACCTACTAAAATACTACGACCAATAACGACAACGTTTTGGCCACTGATTTCTATATTGTATTCGTCTAATAAATCAATGATTCCTTTTGGAGTACAAGGTATTAGGGATGGTGTGTTTCCCAATAATCTGCCCGCATTTTCAATAGTTAAGCCATCAACATCTTTGTTTGAATTTATACAGTTTTGGATATGAGCAGTATTTAGATGTTTTGGAAGGGGCATTTGCACAATAATACCATGTATGGAATTATCTTGATTTAGCTCATTAATATAACTTGTTATTTCTTCTTCCTTAGCATTTTCTGGATAAATTTTATGAATAAATTTGTATCCTAGTTCTAAAGCTAATTTTTCTTTTTGTTTAACGTATACTTTACTTGCTTCATCATCGCCAACTTGTATAACAACTAGTCCTAATTGTGCTGGTAATGAGGAAATATTTTGTTTTAATTTTTGAATAAGTTTTTCTCTTAATTCTTTTCCATTTAACTCTACCATAATTATCACCATCTTAATTATAACATGTATGTTATATCAAAAAAAGATAATAATTTTTAAAAATAATATAAATTTATGAATATAAAAAAAGGATTTATTTTTTAAATCCTACTGTTTTGAATGCTTCTTCAATACTACTTTTATCGACATTTCCTTTTAATCCATAAATAATAGTATTATTTTTTATAAACATCGTATAAGGTGTTCCTTTTAAAGCAGTTTCACCAAAACCAGCCCATGAATCCTTACCTTCAAGATTTTTAATAGTATTATATGAAGTACTATCTATTATTTTAGCTGGATTAGTACTAACATCAATTATGGTTTCATAATTTATATATCTAATTTGAACGCCATAATCTTCAGCTACTTCTGTAATATTTGGAACGAATAAAGAACAATGTGGGCATCCTTCTCGACTTAATAGTACAACAATTGTATTATTTTGAGATTCTGATTTTATATCAGCAGCAGTTATCTCTTTAAGTTTGCTGGTATCATATGTATATGAGTCATTATCATTGTTTTGATTAGTAGTATTAGTTTTATCATTTCTTTCTTGTTTATTAATAAAATTGAAAGATAAATTTATTATACTAATTATAGTAATTAAAATTGTTAAGATACTTATAATTTTAATTCTTTTTTCAATGTTAAATAATCTTTCTTCTGAATTTATTTCTTCATAGTCATTAGAGGTATTGTCTATTATTAATTCATCTTCTTTTATTTCTATTTCTTTTATTTCATTTTTTCTATTTGGCATATTAATTCTCCTTTGATTTAATTTTACAGTTTTTTATGGTTATTTACAAGTTAAATTTAAGATTATATTGGTGTTATTTATGATTTTTTCTTATGTTTTTATTAAAAATTAATTTTTAGATAATAATATTTTAAAAGAGCTTTTTTTGGCAAGAATTGGTTATATATTTTTAAAATTTTGTTATAAAAAAATATTATAGGTTTTTCTTTAATAATTAATTTACTTTATATACGTAATTGTGTTATTTTATATTTAGGTGGGAGGGTTAGATAATGAGTTTGAAAGATAAATTAATAGAAGTATTTAATAATTCTAGGCAAAAAGGAATGTTGTTAAGTGTTTCTGATATAATTAAAAAAATGTGTAAGAATGCATTAGATAAATATCCCAAAAGAGATGATATAATTGTAGTTTCTTTAAGATTTATAAGTGGAAAATTTTATTTTGAGCAAAGTGGAACTAAATTAGATAGATTCTTAAAAGTGGCTAATTCTGATTTGTTGTTATCTTATGGTGATGATGATCGTTTATTAGTACAAGTTTCTAAACAAGAAGATGATGAGTATTCTTTTGAATTATTAGAACATATTTGTAATGTTAAGTTGGTTAGATCGGAAGAGCGTCGTGTAGGGAAAGAGTGTGACGTCTTGTGTTGGTG
>CANDCB010000145.1 GCA_947383065.1 uncultured Bacillota bacterium
ACCCAAGACGTCACACTCTTTCCCTACACGACGCTCTTCCGATCTCACCTTTTTTCCAAAATAAAACATATTCATCATAAGGACGAATATGTCGTGGTACCACCTTAATTTCTAATATATATAATATTAGCTCAAAATCAATAAAGGAATCACCCTAAAAACTCAAGAATCAAGTTCATATATAGCCATAACTAGTTTCCACCACCCACTAGCTCTCTATTTATTTATATATATTACTACTATTCCTTCAACGTCTATGAGTATTATAAATTAATAGTTTTAGAAAATCAAGCCTATCTTTGACGTCCATAATCTTGTTGATGAACATCATCAATATAATCTACACCAATAGAATCCGCAAAAGAATTCATCGCCTCTTGATAATCCAACAAATTATAATAACCGCACTTTAATAAATAACCATTATATTTTTTAGCAGCTTGCATTTTTCTTCTCAAGCACTGTTCTTTAGTTATACGATTTTCAGCAAATTGTTTATCATATAAAGATAACTTACTAATATAAGAATTATGTCTAAGACCACCTGAAGTAAGTTTTCTTATCCCACAAGCAATACCACCAATAATACCATTTCTTCTTATAGCATGACTAAAAGTGAATCTTGTACCTAGTTCCATATCAACTAAAGTATCAGTAATACTCTCATTATTAGTAGCAACATATCCCCCTGGTGCTGGTCTAGCTGGAATCCATGGTCCTCGAGGCCCACCAAAACCTCCACCAAATCCTCTAGGTCCGCCACCCCATGGTCCATGCGGTCCACCAAAGCCTCTAGGTCCTCCAGGTGGAGGTCCAAATCCTGGTCTTGGCATAAAATCATCCCCTAACTTTTTTTATTATACATACATATATTTATTTATGCAAATTTATATAAATATTAAAAACTATATTTGAGCTACATATTCTAATAATTTCATAAACATATTAATAAATTGTTTATCTAAACCTTTCCTACTTAATTGCCTTATATCAACACGTTTTCTTTCAATACTATTATTAGAAAATACAATACGACCTATTTCTTCCTTTAAATTAGTTTTTATCTGCAAATCTGAAATAATCGAATCAATATCTTCATTAATAAGTCTTACAGCATCAATTTCAATATCTTTCCCCTTACAATTAATTGTTAATTGTTTTGTAGTTGGAACGTCATTAATTTCAACTATAAAATCTGTATCCTCAACATAAGCATCATGTTCTATCTTTTCACTATCTAAATAAACAATAACATCATTTGCTTCTCTTGTATTTCTAAATCTTATACGATAATTTCTTCTTGCTGTTACTATTCCAGTTTTTCCTTCTACTGGTCTTATTATAAGAGTATAATTATTACTCATATAATTATAATCAACTCTAGTAAGCAAATAATAACCTTCAGCATATAAATTAGTAAATCCATCATCTTCATACAAATTATATTGATTACTTTTACCAGGAAACACATGAATTTCCATCGTTTTAGGAGAATTAGTATCATTCATATTTTTTTCTAAATCAGCCATACAAATTATTGAACCATCTCTAGCAAAAACAGGATAATCTTCATCTTTATAAAAAAGAATATACCTTTTATTACCTAAATACTTTTTACCTGTTTTAAAATCAAACCAAGTACCTTTAGGTAAAAATATTTTCTCAACTGAACGATTCATAACAATATCTTTAGACTTAGTAATTGGAGCTACAAATAATTCAGTTCCAAAATAATATTCATTTTGATAATCTAATTCATCATATATTTCTGGATACTGATAATAAAGAGGCTGAACAATTGGTAATCCCACTTTATGATACTTATAAGCTTCACTATAAAGATATGGTATTAAACGATGTCTTAATTGACAATATTCTCTAACTATACTTAAAGTCTTTACATCCCAACGCCATGGTTCACGTTTATAATATCGACCATACTTAGCACTAAAACGAAATATTGGACTAAAAGTACCATATTGAACATATCTAACATATAATTCTGAATCTTCTACTCCATCCTTATAACCACCTATATCATGACTCCACCAAGAAATACCTAAATTAGAAGAAGTACTACTAAAAAAAGGAAGTGATTTTAAAGTTCCCCAACTAACAACTGTTTCACCACTATAATGAATCGGATAAAGATGAGGAGCATAACTACTAACTCTACTTAAAATCATTGGTCTTAAACCTTCCATCTTTTTAAAATCATTAAAATGGTAATAATTAAGTAAATCATTACTAACTTTATCCTTTAAATTACGATAATTTATCCAAAAGAAATCTACACCCAAACGATATAAAGGATCAATTAAATTATCCAAATAAGATATCATTAATTCACGATCAAATACATTAAATGGAATAATTTGTTTATCCGAATTTCCGATACTTTTAGCTATCTCATCAAATTTCGGTTCATGAGGATGAATTCCTTCACTAGGATCTAAACTTACACCAATCCTAACCCCACGATCATGCAAATACTGTGTCAATTCAGCTGGCTTATAAAATAATTCTCGATTAAAAGTAAAACCTGAATTAAATCTTGTTAAATTATTTTTATCCTTTAAATGCCAATTATCACCTAATAATAAAACACTCATAGGAATCTTATTACGATTAAAATCATTTAACATTCTTTGAACATCATCAAAATTATAAAAATCATTTTTATTCCACCAAATTCCTAAAGCATAACGAGGAATTAATGGTGGCATTCCCGTTAACATAAAATAATTTTGTAAACAATTTCCAAAGTCTCTATTATACATAAAAACATATATATCTATTCTTTTTCGATCATTAAATATAATTCCCCCATCTTCAGCTATAAAATTTGATTTACTATCATCTAAAGATGCAAATCCATCAGAAGAATATAACCCCTTTTTCTTAACATCTAAAAAGCTCTCTACTTTTCTTTTTATATGTTTTAAATCTTTAACACTTGCCTCCTCAAGAAAAGGATCATTAGTCTTATCAAAGTTAGCTACTATACCATAATAATTTCGAGCTTCTGGATGACCATAATACCACTCTTTATTAGAAGCATCAAGAAGTTTTATTCTAAGAACACTATCAGGAGAATACTTATTACCATAAAAAGGTTTTTCCTTCTCATACCTAAGATTAAAATATTTAGTAGTAATATCCAAATGTTTTTCTGTTTGATCAACTTTCATTTGAGGTATAGAAAAATTTCTAAATTTTACTAGCTCTGTTGGCCTATCTTCAAAATAACCTTCTTCACTAAATTCAAGCCTAACTAATAAATCACTTAAAATTGATATTCTATAAAACTGACCCTTAAAAACAACTTGTGGTTTACTTACTAAATTAGAATAATCAATTTTAAAATGCTCTTTAAAATTTGCCATATTAATTCCTCCAAATTATATTAATCACTATTTTATCTACTATAAAATTATTATATCATAAAAAAGTTCAATTAACAATGTATTGAAATCCCTATAAATAAAGGATTTATTGAACTTTTTATTTAAGTTCAGTAACTTACATTTGAGTATGTTAGTGACTGGTTAGTAACAAATTAATATAATCTTATATTAT
>CANDCB010000146.1 GCA_947383065.1 uncultured Bacillota bacterium
TTAAATAATAAATATAAATAA
This sequence comes from uncultured Bacillota bacterium, assembly GCA_947383065.1. The sequence goes on from CANDCB010000146.1 coordinate 22, forward strand.
ATTATATAAAATATTTAAAACTATGTAAAGTTTTATTTTAAATTTAAAAATATGAAGGCTCTTTTACTTTAATATATAACTTGATATCGCCTTTGGCCCCAACTGAATCGGCCCAACCTAAAACATTTTTTCCGGCTAATTGACTTCTTAAAGTTTCAATTTGTTCTGGTATAGCAAGAAATTTTTTTAATTCTTGTAAAAATTTTATAGGACTCATTGTTAGAGACATTAAAGCTAAGCTTATTAAAGTACCTAAAAAATTACCTTTAAAAATATTAACTGTCGAAGCTACGGCAAAAATAGTTGATGAAACTAATTTCCATTTACTATCATCGAATAAGGTTGTAAAAGCTAATTTTAAAACTTTACGAACTTTTGTAACATCTTTATCTAAAGAATTTTCTAGTTCCTTCATTTCCATTACTTTAACGTAAGTTTCACCAGCTTCTTGAGCAGAATTAAATTTTACCCTTTTATGAGTTTCAATGCTAGTTTGCTCATCAATTTTAGTTTCGCCATCAAAGCTAATACCTAATTCATCATATAAGATGGAAGAAGCGGTTTTATAAAATCTTTCTAACATTAAAATTTTATATTTTTTATCTTTTTTCATTATTATTTATCACCTTTTTAATAATTTTCCATCACCATAATATTCATGGACAAATTGACCATTTTCATAAGTCCATGCTTCATTACTTATAAATACTTGGTCATATTCTTCCATTATATTGCTATATCTTATTATACTACTATTTACTTCTTTATCAATAGTTCCTTTTTCTAATGGATAGAATCTTTCAATGGCATTAGTATCTTTTGTAACTTCTTCACTTACTAGAGGGAAACTATATATCGATCCTGCTTTAATTAAAGATATGTCATCAACATAGTTATGAAAAGATCCATTAGTGTAATTAAAGTTTTCTAAATCTTTCATATGATGTTTAAGACCAAATTCAAAACCAAATAATTTAGTTTCAAGAATTGTAATAGGACAAACTTGAGCTACGGGAATATTAGATTTACATTGATCTTTAACTTCGGCTAAAGTTATACCACTAGCTAAAACAGCTATTAAACTTATAGTAGCTCCAACTTTTTTGACTTTTGTTAAAGCTTTTATAGATTTATTATTTTTTTTATTAATTTTATTCATTTTAATCAAAACCTCTTTTTTCAACAAAAAGTATTTTACCATTAAACCAACAATCTGGCAACTTTTGTCTTGATTTATTTAAAATAAAAAATCGATAAAATATTTATCGATAATTATTCTTTACATTTAGCTAAAACGCTACTTATATGTTCACAAATAACTTTTATAATAGCCACTGCTGGTGTAGCTAAAATCATGCCCACAACACCAAATAGATTGCCAAAAAATAATAAACCAACAATAATTAGTACCGGGCTTATTTTAATGCTTTTGCTCATTACTATAGGTTGTAAAATATAATTTTCAAGAGCTTGAACTACAACGCAGACAATAATACTTAAAATACCTACTAATTTACTTTCTGTAAAGCCAACTACTACTGCAACAATTCCGCCTATATATGGTCCTATATAAGGAATTAAATCTGTAATGCCGCATAAGGCACCAAAAAGTAATGGAGCATCAAGACCAATTAGCCAAAAACAGAAGCTATCCATTACAAATACACAAAAAGCGACAAATAAAGTACCGTTAACACATTTTCTTACTTCTGTACTTACTTCATCACTTAAATTAACGACTACACATTGGTGTTTTTTGGGAACAATACTATAAAATTTTTTGACAATTTTTTCATAATCCATACTTATATATAGTCCTAAAATTAAACCAACACCAATAACACCTAAATATTTAAATAAACCTTTAATCAAATCTAATAAGTATATAGGAATATTATCAGTTAAAAAGACTAAAATATTATCCAAATAATCTTTAAAACCCATATTACTTATTCTTTGTTCAAACATATTAAACATTTCTGGTAAAACATCTAAAACTTCAGTTATTTCTTTATAAAATACAGGTATAAGTAAATAGAAAAAACCAACTACTATTAAGATAAATATTAAAAATAAACTTATACAGATAAAATTACGGTTATGGGATTCACTAAACTTTCTTATTAAGGGATTAAAAATCCAAGCGTAAATAAAGCCAATAAATACTGGAATAAATATGGCTAATAAGCGACCAAGGAAATCAAATATTTTTAAATATTTAATAATAACTACCAAAAGGATTATGGCAATTAAAATGAGAACGACATCTTTAAGTTTATTATCTTTCATATAATCTCCAGGAAAAAGGACCTAATTAGGTCCTACAATTCGTCTATAATACAAGTGCATTCATTTTCACTCATAAATTTTTCTTTTAAGCAACCAACAATGATTCCAGCGGCCATACTAGCAACGATACTACCAGCTAAAATCATCATTTCTTTTTTACTCATTTTTTTCACCATAATCACCTCTATTAGGTATTATTCCTCATTTACGTTAAACTTATTCATTAATTGTTCTTTTAAATTAGTTTTTCTATTATTAGAATAATCGTTATTGACAGCCATTAAAAAGCTTTCTTCTTCGCCAATAAGAATTAAACTCTTTTTGGCACGTGAAACTCCTGTATAAATAAGTTTATTATAAAGCATCTTGTAATAAGATTTGGTAATTGGCATTATAACATGAGCAAATTCTGAACCCTGACTTTTATGAATAGTTATCGCATAAGCATGTTTAACATTATTTAAATCTTCTTTGGAATATAGAACTTCATTACCGTCAAAATCAATTGTAAATACTTCTTTTTTCTTAGGACTCATAACTGTTGCTATATTACTAATATATCCAATATCGCCATTAAATATGTTATTATCTGGATCATTTACTAATTGTAATACTTTATCATGTTCACGAAATATGACATCCCCAACTTTTACTTCCTTTTTTTCACTGCTTGGAGGATTAAAAATATTTTGTAATAAAACATTTAAGTTATCGATACCATTTTCACCTCTATACATGGGGGCTAAGATTTGAATATCTTCTTCATTTAAACCTTTTTCTTTACTCATCAAGCATATTTTTCTAATCATTTCTCTTATATTTATACTACTTGTTTTTAAGAAATTATAGTCATCTGTTTGTTTAGTAAAGTCTAAACTGATATCATGTTCTTTTATTTCACGAGCTAATATGGGAATATAAGAATTATCACTTTGACGATATATGCTAACTAAATTAGTATGAACAAACATATCTGAATCTATAATATCATTTAATATTAAGCCTGCTCCAACACTAGGTAATTGGTTTTCATCACCAACTAAAACTAAAGTTATATTATGTTTAATTCCTTTTAATAATGAATTAAATAAATAAGTATCTATCATACTAGTTTCATCAACAATAATCAATTTATGGATATTTTTATTAAATTCGTTTATTTGAAATTCATCTTTTTCTTTATTCCATTTTAAGTAACGGTGAATAGTACTCGCTGGTAACCCAGTTGAATCACTCATCTTTTTAGCAGCTCGTCCAGTTGGAGC
>CANDCB010000147.1 GCA_947383065.1 uncultured Bacillota bacterium
TCATAATTATAACCTTCAAAGTTTATGAAAGAAAAAAATATCATATAGTGTCTCAAAACATCTTTTATAAAAAAATTAATATAATAATAATTATATTATGTTTTTTTAGTGGAATTATTTTTATAACTTCCTTATTAATTAATAAAAATATCAATAATTTTAAAAATATAATTAATTCTTTTAGTATAGCTTTAATACTAATCCCTTTAGCAGTTGATGGTTTAAATTCATATTATATCGTAAAAAACAAAGATAATATAAAACGAATCATAACAAACAATATCTCCAAATCTTGGTTAATAAAATTTAATAGAGCAGGAATTAATATTATTTTATTATCAGATAAAATTAAACTAGCAGGTATCAAAACCTATAAAGAAGATGAAATATCTAATATTAAAAATCAACTAAATAAAAATATTATTATCAAAACAACGAAATTAGACTTAATAGATAACTTAGTAAATGAGAAAGATACTCTTTGGGAATTTAATGATTTAAATAAAGCTTATAATGAAATACTTGAATTAAGAGGAAAACGAGATAACTATATAAAAGCTATAAAATATCTCTTAATTACTAATATACCTTTTATATTATGTTATTTATTATTGATGATAATGAAATTTCCATGGGAATACAATCTCTTAATTACTTTAATAATAAAATTATTTATGCTTATTATTACTCGCAACTTATTTACATCTATTCCGTTTGATTCCGATATAATGGATAGAGATTATAATGATAAAATAATATTTGGTAGTCAAGAAATCATTTTTATATTAATTCAAATTATTTTTAATACTTTTGTAATCTCTTTACCATATATGTTTATCATGGCCTCAGGTGGTAGTCTAAAACTAGCTGGCTCTATTTTATATATAATGTTTATATATTTAAATATTTTTGCCATATTTTCATTTATTAGCGAGGATAATATTTTTAAAAATATTTTAAAATGTTTTAAAAAAAGAAGAATATTAATATGGTTAGTTGTTTTAATTTTATTTAGTATTTTTTTGAATATTAATAATTATTTAGGAACAGTGAATATTTCTTTAATTAATTATTTTTCATGTATATTATTTGGTTTTATATCTATTTTAATTAATGAATTTATAAAGTTATTACGTCAAATAGCTAAGAAAAGGAGACTTAAAAATGAATAATTTAAAAATTACAGAAAATATAGAAGAAGCAAACTTAATTACCCATGATGGCAAGTTTCATCCTGATGATATTTTTTCTACCATGCTTTTATCTAAATTAGTAGATAATCCCGTTGTTTATAGAGCTAGTGTTAGAAATGTTCCTCAAGTTGATAAAATTATATATGATATTGGCTTTGGTAAATTTGATCATCATGGAAGTAATGCTAAATATCGAGAAAACTCTAAAATAAAATATTGCTCTTTCGGTCTTTTATGGGAAGAATATGGCCGAAGCTATTTGAATAAAATAGATTGTGAAGACCAAGAAATGCTTTTTAAAAGAATCGAAGAAAAATTAGTTAAACAAATAGATGGCATAGATAATGGTTTATTCTATAAAATAGACAGTGAATATGAAATATTAGACTTAGATAAAATAATAGATATTTTTAACAATAATTGGGATGAATCAACTAATAATAATGATAACTTTTTGAAAGCTATTAATATAGCTGAAACTATTTTTGATAACTTAATTAAAAGAGAAGTTAGTCTTATTAAGGCCTTCAAACTAGTTGAATCTAAAATTGACTCAGTCAAAGATAACATTTTAATTCTTGATACTTATATGCCATATAGTGAAGCTATTTTTTCTTCCTCGAACATAAAAGCTAAAGAAATAAAGGTTGTAATCCTTCCTTCTAATAGAGGTGGCTATAATGTTAAACCAATTACCATTTCTAAAGATTCTAAAGAATTATTAGTTAATTTTCCAGCTAACATACGAGGTTTACATGATAAAGAATTAGCTAAAATAACTAATATAAAAACCGCATTTTTTGTTCATGCCACTGGTTTTTTAGCTAGTGCTGAAACTTTAGAAGATGCAATTAAATTAGCTAAATTAGCTATTTATAATAATGAATAGAATTAAGTAATAATTTAGTTTGTAAAAATTATAAAATAAATTAGGTAGGGAATTTGTGTGAGTAAAAAATTAATTAAAGAGAAGCTATCATTACATGATATATTCTATATATTTTTATTTGGTTGTTTTACAGGATGGATTGTAGAAGGTATCTGGACTCTTTTAAAAAAAGGACTATTCTTAAATCATTCAGCTCTTGTTATTGGACCATTTAATATTATTTATGGGATAGGAGCAGTTGCTTTAACCTTAGTATTATATAGAGTAAAACAAAAAAGAAATTTTGATATATTTATATTATCTTTTATAACAGGGACCATTTTAGAATATGTTGTTAGTTTTGTAATGGAATATACTTTAGGATTTGTAGCTTGGAGCTATGCTAAAAAGCCTTTTAATATTAATGGTCGAGTATGTCTACCTTATTCTTTATTTTGGGGCTTTTTAGGAATATTATGGATTAAAATTATATATCCTAAAGTAAAAAAATTAATTGATAAGTTAAATAAAGTTGAAAGCCTTAAATTTATTAAAATAGCTATCATATTTTTAGTTTTTGATACAATATTAACATTTACTTGTATTAGGAGAGGAAAAAAATATGAAGAAGGAATAGAACCTCAAAATAAAGTGGAAGAAATAATAGATAAATATTTTGGCGTTGAATATTTAAATAATATGTTTAATAATCGCTGGAATAGAAAATAGATTTGACTATTTTAAGCAAGTACTATAAAATTAAATAAGTTTAGGAGATATTTTTATGATAGACATAATTATTGATACATTACTTGATATACTTAAATTAATACCTTTTTTATTTGGGGCTTTTTTTATAATTGAATTTATTGAGCATAAATTACAAAGTCAAACAAAAAATATTGTCTCAAAATCAGGTAAATTTGGTCCTTTCTTAGGCAGTATATTAGGATTAATACCTCAATGTGGCTTTGGTGTAGTAGCAACTAATCTATATGTTACAAGAATTATTTCTTTAGGTACTCTAGTCGCAATTTATTTAGCCACTAGTGACGAAATGTTACCAATATTATTATCTCATCAAGTATCTTTTAAAATTATTCTAGTTATTTTATCTATTAAATTTTTTGTCGGTTTATTTTTTGGATATTTAATTGATTTATTTTTTAGAAAAAAAGAAAATAAAGAAGTAATTTATGATATATGTAATCATGAACATTGCGGTTGTGACCACGAACACAGTTTAATTAAATCCAGTTTGATACATACTGGTAAAACTTTAGTTTTTTTAACATTTATAATATTTATTCTTAATTTTATTTTTGATATGTTTGGAAAAGAATGGCTAGCTAAACTATTTTTAAAAGATACTTTTTTAGCTCCATTTATTTCTAGTTTGATAGGGCTTATTCCAAATTGTGGAGCTAGTATTATGATTACAGAATTATATTTAAATGGTGCAATGAGCTTCGGTTCAATGATATCAGGTCTATTAACTGGAAGC